>JAUSJX010000096.1 GCA_030647435.1 Candidatus Rokuibacteriota bacterium | reverse complement strand
TTAGGATGCCGCAGTACATCCAAGACATCGCCGTCCTCGATGGCAAGTACGATCCGCTCAAATGAGATTCCCGGTTCTGCCTTCAGTGCTTCGTTCTTCTCGGGGTTCCAGCGGAACCTCCTCACGTGGCAAGTGTACTAGGTCGTGTGCCTTTTGTCATCACCAGCTTGTGCACCGTCGTCGCGGCTAACGTCCACGCTGAGCAGCGGCGGCGAGCGAACGCGAGCCAGCCGGCTGCTCAAGCGTGATGTTGGACGGAAGACCGCTCACGTGGGCCATTCCGCGCCTATCTTCTTTTCGACTCGCTTAAGGTCCTCCTCGGAGCATTCGACTACGGGAAGATACGGCCGGAGTTCGGGCTCTAGACGGAGGCGCTCGTCGAAACAGGCTTTCATGAGCTTCCGGCACATGCCAAGGAATCTCTCGGTAGCCTCTCGCGTCAGTGGAGCATGGGCGTCATTGAACACCGGGAACAGTCTGTCTTGGCCGCGCAGGCGATAGAGGATCGGCTGTGGCTGCCATGCCTGCGAATCGGAATGGGCGAGGACCGTGTTGCGATCCTCCATGACTGTCGCGTGGAGCTCTCGTTCCTCCAGGCTGAGCGTTTTGAGGACCCTTGCTGGTAGGTCAGGAATCTTGATGTCGGCGCCGCGATCGTTTCCGGAGAACGGTCTGCAGTACGCCACGATCATGCCGCAGTTTAAGCCTTGAAGGATGAACCGGCCCTCTGGATATCGGACGTGGAGATTCTCGGAGAGTACGTAGCCAGCGATGCCCGCTGCCTGCTGAAAGTCGACGTAGGACATCAGGACCCGATTGAAGTGGCGCAGCTTTCCTTCAATATCTGGCGCGCGACTAGTATCGTCCGGCCTCACCGTGCTGGTCCCCGGATCCGTCTAACGTTCAGGCTGAGCGGCCAGCGTAGCTGGTCCGCTCAAGCCTGCTGTTAGACGGCTCATTTATGTATTCGCCCACGCCGGCTCCTGGCCTCCGGCAAGGCGCGGGAGTCGGGCTGGATGATGGCGCCACACTCACACAACCACTCACCGCACAGAAGGCAAACGGCTACGTGATTGTCGACGTGCTTGCACTTGCGGCAGAGCAACGGGTGGGGCAGGTGGAGAATCTGGAAGACGTTATCGATCTCAGGCGAATCTGTCTCAGGCGAGATTTTGATCTTGCGGTCGATTGCCCACTGCCGCAATACGCTTGCGACTCGGCTGAAGTCGGATGCGATGTCCTTCCTGCTGAAGACGTAGTACTCGAGCCCTTCCAGCATGGCCGCCAACCGAGTTCCTCGCGTCTTCAACGGCACGATATACCGACCGAGGGCCTTCGCACAACCGATCTCCTGTTGCACCCAGCGACTTGTAGCGGCAGCAGGCGTACCAAGAACCACAACGCAGTCGGCTTCCTCAATGAGTCGTTGAACCTTCTCGTCTAGTCGAGTGCCGGGCATGAGGCGACGTGCGGCGACAACAGGCTCAATGCCTGCTTCGTGAAGGGCTCCTGCCAGCGCATGGACGAGCCCATGATCCTTTTGTGCGTGACTGATAAAGGTCTTCATAACGCTCTCAAGCTCTGCCGTCTAACGGCGCGGGTAACCCGCGGGCCGGGGTGGCGCGGACCGTGCGTTCTTTGCACGGGCCGTGACAGGCCAGACCGACAGGTTCACCCGCAGGTTAAGCTTCACGCGGTCCAGTCGCACTCAGTTGCCCCTTGTGGCGTTCCACGAACCCCATCACCGTCTCGACCGTGGCCATGTCGACCAGCCCCAACCCGAAATGACTCGCCAAGTAGGAGAAGGCGAACGCCAGCCGAGGATCAGACAGCGTCGCTGCCTGGCTGTCCAGGTTTGCAACGTAGCTGGTCAACGCTGCCTCCGTCGCCCGCTTCAGCGCGGCTGAGCGAGAGGGAAAGCGTCGAAACTTCACCGCGACCGCGGGTGCAAGATGAAACAGCTCCCGCGCCCCAAAACGAACACCTACGACGGGCCCGAAGGGAATGGCTTCTTGAGCGTCCGCATATGCCGCTCGAATCTCTTCGAGCCACGCCTCGGGGCTGCGAGGTACGCTTCGTTCGGCCTTCTTCACGATCCCCTCGTGAAGCCTAACGCGCGGTATCAGCCGCGGCGCGAAGCGCCGTCGGCTGCATGCCGAAGTTAGGCCGGTGACCGTCCGCAGACTGCCACACGGTTCTCGAGCGCGCCGATCTTGTCGTCACTTCACCTCCTGCACCTCGCCCACGATCGGCACGCCCGATGTCGTACCCATCAGGCTGTACTTCAGCCACCGCTTGCCATCGGCTTCATAAAGCAGAACCTCGCCGCGAGAGCGCGGCGCGTTCCAGAAGAACTGCCCTTTCCACACGCTGAGTGTGCCGTTCGCAGTGTAACTTCTGTCGGCGTGGCGGACTGAGACGGCAACCTCGCCGCCGCCGACCACCCATTCAACTTCGCCAGTGCCGAAGCGATCTGTCTGCTTCCCCCGCCACGTGCCTTGGACTTGCTTGACGTCGACAGCCTTTACCTCCGTATGTGAGGATGCGCCCGCCGAGAGGAGGGGTGAGAGCAAGACGGCAGCAACTACGAGCCCCCTGAACGCCTGGCTGCTCATGCCTGTCTTCCGTCCTTCCTGGCCGTCACTTGGTCTCTCACCGGCCGCTGCTCGGCATAACGCCGGCCATCACCCGCGGGCCGGGCGGCGCGCCGCTTGCCGCCGTTCGCAAGCGGCGTGACGCCCGAGACCGTCGGGTGCATGGCCATGTTAGGCGACGCCTTTCTCGAGTGGGGCGGAATCGCCTGTTTGTGGTGCCAGATGGAGGGCGTGCTCTGCGACGCGGAGGACTGCCTCAAACTGAGCCCGAACCATTGAGAGCAGGGGTTCGGCCGAGACATCTGCCGCTGTGATCGCTGGCGTAATGTGACCCCGAATCGACAGCCGGTCATTGAGTTGAGGGCTGGGAAAGACGTGGTACCAGCCTGAGCAGACCAGCACATTGTCAACAAGGACGCCAGATATTGCCAGCGGCGTGCTGTAATACCAAACGTCAACGGTCAGGCGCGGCTGCTCCTCAAAGAGCACGCGGAGCGCCTGAAGAGTATGCTCAATTCGAGTGCGATGGAATCCCTTTTCGTCGTACTCGTCCGCCCGTTCTGGCTTCACGATCAGCATCCGAACGTGTGCACCGCGGCAGGCTCTTGCTGCCTCTTCGACCAGTGGCAGGGCGGTCACACCGCTGAACTGGAGGAGGTCCAGCCGCTTGACGATCGGCCCGCGCTCGCGGAGGAGGTTCCGAAAGTGCTCGTACGCGTCCTTCCGCTGGCGATGGATCCATACCTGCCGACGACGTTCGAGTTCAGCCGCGAGCGCCTGCTCCACTACGAGCACTCTCTCGGCGACGAGGAGTAGCAGGTCGATGAAGACCATCTGAGAGAGGCTCAGTCTCAAGACATGTGGCAGAGCCTCAGGGAAGCGAAGGTGGACAGCGAAGAGAACGATGACGAGCAAACCCAGGGTTCGGGTTATCCAACGCACCCTCCGCGTCAGGCCCTCAACGAGCTGGCGGTACGTGGCCCGGAGGCTCCGCAGGATGTACTCCTCATTCATCTCCGCGCTCTCTCCCTTCCCTCGTTCCCGGGGCGATCGGTGCGTCGCCTAACTACAATTCGGCCACTGGATACGCTGATCTGCGTAATACCGCAACCCCTGCGAGCTCCTGCAGCGTATACCAATCTCGAGTCGACCGCTTCTCCTGGCTCGGCGGCCCATCGATCCAACCATTTGCGCCTGATGGAGCGGCCCTCGCGGGCCGGGATAGGCTGCAACGTCGCGCAGCTTATCCCGCTGCGTATACTCTCCGAGGCCGCCGGCGAGGTCATGGGCCGAACATCCGGTCCGCCGGGCTCCTCACCGCGACCGGCCCGCGATTGAGGACGTGGGTGTAGATCATGGTGGTGGTCACGTCCCGGTGCCCCAGCAGCTCCTGGACGGTGCGGATGTCGTGGCCGTCTTCCCCCGCCGGCGCCGGCCCGATCCGATAATGGCGTTTATGCCGGCTACGCACGCGCCTAACTCAGGCGCAGCAGGCGGGCGGCGTTCCCGCGGACGACGCGGTCCTGGTCCTTCCGGCTGAGCCCCGTCGCCTTGGCCTGGATGATCGCGAGCGGCCGCTCGTACCCCATGTCGAAGCAGAAGTCGGTACCGAGCATCACGCGGTCCGCCCCGACCGTGTCGACGAGGTAGCGAAGTGCGCCCGCGTCGTGGCTGATGATGTCGTAGCTGAAGCGACGGAGATAGGCGCTGAAGGGTTTCTTCGCCCGGTCTTTCGTCTCCGGCCTCACGCCCTGGCCGTGACGGAGACGGCCGTGGAGGTACGGCATGGCGCCGCCCGCGTGGGGCAGGCAGACTTCGAGCTTCGGCAGCCGGTCGAGGACGCCTCCGAACACCAGGTGCGCGGCAGCGATCGCGGTGTCGAACGGGTTGCCGAGGAGGTTGCCGAGGTAGAAGGGCGCCAACCGCTCGGCGCCGACCACGCGGAGGGGATGCAGCAGCACGGGCAGCCTGAGCGCCGCCGCGCGCTCGAAGACCGGGAAGAACGCCGGGTCGGACAGCTCGCGGCCGCCGACATTGGTGCCCATGTAGACGCCCTTGATGCCGGGCAGCTTGGCCGCGCGCTCGAGCTCGGCGAGCGCCCGCGCCGTATCCTGCATGGGCAGCATGGCGCAGCCGACGAAGCGGTCCGGGTGCGCGACGTGCGCCGCGCTCGCGGCGTCGTTGAAGGATGCTGCAAGGCGCGAGCCGGTCGCGCCGTCGGCCCAGTACACCATCGGGACGGTGAGCGAGAGCGCCTGGACGGCCACGCCCTGGCGGTTCATCGAGCGGATGCGGAGATCGAGGTCCCAGTAGCGCGCCTCGAGCGGCGGCGTGCGCGATGCGCCGACCACGAGGGCGGGGCCTTTCGGGTTCGAGCGGTCCACGCCGGCGCCGAACGACGCGCCGGCCTCCTCGACGACGCGGATGAAGGTCTCGGGGAAAAAGTGGGCGTGGACGTCGATGCCGAGGGGCTTGGTCATGGGCCGGGATTCTACCCTTAATGCTCAGGCGATGGTAATCTCAAGGTTGCTGTGAGACTCCCCCGCGAGCGCTTCGACTACTCACCGATCACGAGCCGCCGCCCGTGGACGCTGCCCAAGGGCGCGCGCATCGCCGTCTGGACGATCGTCAACATCGAAGAGTGGGACATCGAGAAGCCGATGGCCCGCCAGTACCTGACGGCGCCGCAGGGCGTCAGCACCGTCCCCGACGTGCCGAACTGGGCGTGGCACGACTACGGGATGCGCGTGGGCTTCTGGCGGCTCTACGAGGCGCTCGCCAAGCGCAAGATCCGCGCGACCACGTCGATCAACGCCCACGTGGTCGAGTCGTACACGCCCGTGGCCAAGGCGATGCTCGACGCCGGGTGGGAGTTCATGGCGCACGGCGTGATCCAGGGCGCGATGCACCTCCTGCCGGACCAGCGCGCGGCCATCCGCCAGTCCGTCGAGATGCTCAGGAAGTTCACCGGCAAGAAGCCCAAGGGCTGGCTGGGCCCGGGACTGACCGAGACCTGGGAGACGCTCGACTACCTCGCCCAGGAGGGGATCGAGTACGTCTCCGACTGGGTCAACGACGACCAGCCCTACGAGATCCGCACGACGGCGGGCCCGCTCGTCTCGGTGCCGTACACGATCGAGCTCAACGACATCCCGATGATGGTGATCCAGCACCACACGTCATCCGAGTGGCTCCAGCGCGCGAAGGACCAGTTCGACCGGCTCTACGCCGAGGGTGCCAGGAACCCGCGCGTGATGGCCCTCGCCGTGCATCCCTACATCTCGGGCGTGCCGCACCGAATCAAGTACTTCGAGGCGATCTACGACTACATGCGGAAGAAAAAGGGCGTCTGGTTCACCACCGGCGAGGACATCTACGAGTGGTACAAGGCCGGGCGATGACACGCCGGGGCAAGGTCATCCAGTTTCCGAGGCGCCAGCCCGCGGCTGAGCCTGCGCCCGTCCTGGTCGAGGTTCGCCGGTGCCGCGACCAGGCCGAGGCCCTCGTGGTGCGCGCGCTGCTCGACGGTCACGGCATCCCCGCGGTGATGCGCGGGCAGCTCGTCCAATCCGTGCATCCGTTCAGCGTCGGCGACGCGGGCGCGGTATCCCTATTCGTCGCCGCCGCCGACGCCGACCGCGCCCTGTCGCTCCTCGCGCAGACCTAGCGAGCTGCTGAGCAACTCGCAGGCGGCTCAAAAAGGTCCAGATGCGAGGCGGCGCCCCGCTGTCCGAGGTGAGCGACGGCCTGTGCCGTCGCGAGACGAGGGCTGGGTTGATTCCGCACGCGAGGCGTACGACTGTCTCAGCCCTCGCCTCTGGACTCCGCCCCTCAGCTCGAACGGCCACGAGCGTGCGGCCGAGGGCGCCCCAAGAGTCTTCTTGCTAAATGGCGCAGATGGGCCCTTATCGGCCGCCTGCTAGCGGTAGAACGTCTCCGGATTCGGGTCATTCTTGTCGTTGAAGGCGCGGCCCATCTCCTTCGCCTCGTCCGTGTGATAGTAGTTCGCCACGAGGTGGTCGATGGTGACACGGCTCATGCCGAACGCGCCGTTGTGGCGCGCGTGGAAGGCGGCCTTGAGCGCGGCGAGCGCCTGCGGGCCGCGCTTCTTCAGCTCCTCGCAGATCGCCTCGGTCCGCGCGCGCAGCTCCGCGTGCGGCGCCACCTCGTTGACGAGGCCCATCGCCTGCGCTTCCTTCGCGCCGTACTTGCGGTTGAGGTACCAGATCTCCTTGGCGCGCTTTCTGCCCACCGAGTCTTCCAGGTACCAGGTGCCGAAGCCCGCGTCGTAGGAGCCCATCATCGGCCCCACCTGCCGGAAGGTCGCCTGATCGCTCGCCACCGTCAGGTCGCACATGTTGGCGAGCACGTTGCCGCCGCCCACGGCGAAGCCGTTGACCATGGCGATGACGGGTACGGGCATCAGGTCGATGAGGCCGTAGAGGTCCACGACGGGCGGCGTGTTGTGGTAGTGGAGCTGGCCGTCGTTGGGCTCCTTCTCGCCGCCGATGCAGAAGAAGCGGTCGCCCGCGCCGGTCAGCACGACCACGCGCACGCCCGCGTCGTTGCGCGCCTCGTTGAGCGCGGCGATCAGCTCCAGCACGGTCTCGCGCCGGAAGCCATTGCCCTTGTCGGGGCGGTTGATGGTTAGCCACGCGATCTGGTTCTTGACCTCGTACAGGATGTCGGCGTAGGGCATGGTCGAGCCTCCGTGAAACGGGTTAGGTCAGCGTGATACCGAAAAGCTTGGCCGCATTGGCCGTGAGCGCATCGCAGAGCGCCTCGGGGTCGGCGCCGCGGAGCTCTGCGATGCAAGCCGCTGTCAGCGCCACATAGGCGGGCTCGTTGCGCTTCCCGCGGTGCGGCGTGGGCGGCAGGTACGGGCAGTCCGTCTCGATCACCAATCGGTCCCAGGGGACGAAGCGGGCGACCTCCGGTAGGGCGCGGGCGTTCTTGTAGGTTACCGGCCCCGCCAGCGAGATGTAGAGCCCCAGGTCGAGGCAGCGCCGCGCGATCTCCACGTCCCCCGAGAAGCAGTGCATGACGCCGCCGTGCTCCCCCGCCCGCTCCTCGCCGAGTACCGCGAGCGTCT
>JAUSJX010000095.1 GCA_030647435.1 Candidatus Rokuibacteriota bacterium | reverse complement strand
CCACCAGCCGGCGCAGCCGTTCGTCCAGGTGCCGCTCGATCAGCCGGAACCGTCGTCGAATTGCCTTCTCGGCCACCATCCGTGGGATACTTTAACAGCGAGACCCCCTTCACCTGGTACACTTATTTCGTTACGATCCCTAAGCGTCGGGTTGTCATGGGCGAAGCTGCTGTCGTTACGCACACGGTTGAAGGCCTCCATCGTGCTGATGCTGGACTTCAGAATGCGCTCGGTCATCTCCGACTCGATCAGTCCGGCACCCCGGAGTGCTTTCACGTACTCTCCGAAGATGCTGTGGAGCGGTTTGTCTCTGTCCGTGCTGAGGCCGCGCCTCTCCGACAGAGTGCGGATCAATTTCGTGACAAACGTATGTAGCCGATCAAGGCCCGCTTCTGGTTCGTTCTTCTCGATGGAATCACGTACCGCCCTGGCCAAGACTTCGAAGCCTCGCTCGGATCCTTCCGGCGTGATGGCGTCGATCGCATCTACCGGGACACTCTGCCCGAGCCGAGCCGCGATGCGTATGCACGCTTCAAACAGACGATCACGATCAGGGTCGCCGGCGGGCGGCCGGCAGTACTCAAGCAGGTCAGTGGTCAGCTTGCCCACGAGGTAATTCGGTTCCTGTGTCCAGAAAGCGCGCAGACGGTTCGCCTTCGAGCCGCTGGCGTAGTCGTACTTGGCATCGTAGATGTCTCGGCCGGTGCTTTCCGCAACGAATTCCGCGAGCGTCCGGTTCGAGAAGTCGAGAACGTAGCCACTGCCCATCTGGAACTGCCGTTCCAGCTTCGTCTTCTCGATGAAGGTCAGATCGGACATGAGCCTATGTCTGCATGGTGCTACGCACAACGCTCTGCCTCAGCGGCGCCGGCGCGCGCCGCGCGGAGGCAACCGACATCGCGTAGCGGTTGAGGCGTCAGCTGCAAGCAATGGTTAGGAAACAACCCACGTTCCATAGATAACAGCCCTTACTGGATCCCCGTAACTAAGGCCGAGCGCAGCGCTTAGCGACTCACCGGCCACAAACTCAAGAACATTTGTTAAGTCTGAGCCGATGCGCCGGAAGAGCCAGCAGTCCCTACTGTTCTGCGACGCTAGCTTAGTAATCCTAGCATGCCATACCTGACCATTGCCTTTATCGGGCCGTGTATCAGTTGGCTTAAGGGTGTTGCCACCGATGGCATGAGCAGGTATCTCTGTGATCGGCCTGAATAGGCGAGAATCCAAATGTTGGACGGATTTTGTATCAAAGCGCGCGAGCAATACATGTGGAAATCCGCCAGGGTCGATATTTACGTTCATCGTTCCCGGGTGAACACTTGCGGGCCAACCATCTATCACCTTGGTGACTTCACATTGCCCGGGCATTTGGATTACCTCAGAAAACCAACCCTTCCCCTTTTCGTATCTCCCCGCGAACTCCAAAGACTCTGCCATTCCCGTGATTCCTAACGGATCGCCGATAAGCTGTGGGTGCCGAAGGCGACCGTCAGCCTCATCGGCTGGTTGGGCCGCCTTCTTCGACCCGCACTGCTTCACCAAGTCCCAGCTCCTGCAGAATCTGTTGTAGCTCCGCCGCGAGACTTCCCGCGGTGTCGGCCTTCACTGTCACTGTGAACTCCAGGCCAATCCGGAGGTCGGAGCCCGATCGCAGCTTCGGCAGAATCTTCGTCCCGAGACGGTTCCAGATCTCGGGCGGAACCGTTCCGACGAGGCGCAGCGTCTTCGTGGTGGCGCCAGACGCGGGCTCGGGTCCCCGTGCCGGGCTCGGCTCAGGCGCGGCGATGGGTCCGGGGCCGGGCTGGGGACTCGGCCCAGGCACGGGCTCGGGTGGAGCGCCGATCTTGAGCGCCTTCGCCGAATCCTTCCTCAGCAGGAACACGCCAGCATCGAAGGCGACCTCGTCCGGTGCAACCAACTCCTCGAACCACACCCGCTCGTAGCTGCCGTCGGGCTTCCGGCCCGACGCCAGGCCAAAGTCGCCCCGGCTCACGAACTCGACGACCTTGGCTCTAAGGATCGCATCGGGATCCACGAGGCGGGTGAGCGAGCCGTTAAGGAAGCTCTGCCGCAGGCTCGCCAGCGGCCACGCCGCGGACTCCTTCAGCGCCGGCGGCCAGTTGCGCTCGATGTAGCCGGCGCCAACGGACTCGTTGAGGAGCGCCTCGGACTTGAGAGCGGCAATGACCCGGCCGCACAGGGTCTCGCCACTTGAAGAATGCCCCGCGCCGAGATCGATCACCTTGAGGCCGTCGGTCTCCTGCCCGTCGGCAACGACCGCGAAACGATAGTCGCCCCAGACCTCGTCCTTCGCCGCCTCTTCCGCGTCCTTGACCTTCGACCGAAGCTCCGCCAGGTCATTCCTGTCGAACTCACCACCGAGCGTGCCCTCGGCGACCTCGCGCGCCACGCGCTTCCACGCGAGTCCCACCTCCACCTTGTCCCGCAGGTCCCGGCCCGGCTTCTTGAGGCACCAGACGAGCGCGCCCGGATAGAGCCGCGGCGACTTTCCGCGCTGGCGTGTCCACTCGGCGAGCTGCGCGCGCAACGAGCCGCCTCCCGACCATTCCACCTCCGGATCGGCTACGACGAGGGTCAGTCTCGGCGTGTCCGGGATCTCCGCCCCATCGCCCGGGAAGGCCACGACGGGGATGCTCGCGCCGCGCCGGAACTCCTCCTCGACGAGCTTGCGCAGCGCGGGCTTGACCTCTGTCTCCTCGTCGAGCGACGCGCGCCGGTCGCTCACCACCTTCTTCATGGTCGGCTGGTAGCCGATGCGGAAGCCGTCCGCGCCCGTCTTGCGGATGAAGTACGACCTACCTTCGAGAACCAACGCGGCGTTGTCGATCGATGTCGTGTCCAGCTCGGGCTCGCCGAGCGCGAAGCGCAGCTCAGGGAGGTGCGCGACCTTGTCGGTCTGCCCGCCCGACGATTCGAAGAGGATCGCGGTGCCGACGCGCCGGTGGATGTCCTGCAGCGGCCCCTTGGTATCCGCGTCGAGCGCCTTGCTGTGCGCCTGCTCCCCGGCGATGTCCGTGTCGATCGCTGCGATGAGGCGCGACTCGCCGAGCTGACCCAGTACGACGCTCAGGAATCCGGGCTCCGCGAGCGGCGCCGATCCAAGCGTGATGAGCGGCTCCGTGCGAGCCTTGCGGAAACCCTCCTGCGCCGCGATCGAGATCCACTGCGCCAGCATCGCCAGCGTGCCGCGCGTCTGCTGGTACTGCGGCAGTGCCTGCCATTTGCGCTGGAAGACCGAGAGCGTCGCCGGATGGAATGGGTAGCAGGCCTCGAAGCGGCGCTGCAGGAACTCGCGCGCCTTCGCCTCGGTCGCGGCCGAGTCCACGGCGGTCCACTCGGGCGGGAGCTGCGCCCGCCGCTCGAAGCACCAGTCGCCGAAGGCCTTGGCGACGTTCTTCCGAATCTTCTCGCTTCCCAGGTCCTGGAAGAGCCGCCGCCGGACGACCTCGCTGATCTCGGTCTCGTCGTTGGCGATCAGGTCCTTGGCGACGCGCCGCACCACCTTCGAGATCCTGTCCTGCCACTCCTGATCCGACTCCGTCATCTCGACCTGGCTTCGCGGCAGGCTGATCACCGCCGCGCCGTGCGTGGTGCCGGTGGTGGCGACCGTCAGGTTCTGGATGAAGGCGTGGAACGATTCGGCGCTGCCGCGGTGGCGGTTCAGGTAGTTCAGCACTTCATCGAACAACAGGAGCACCGGCGCGCCGGCTGCCTGGAAGACCCGCGCGATGGAGTCGGTGCCGGGCGGCGTGGTCTTGGCCGCGGGACCAAGCGCCTCGACGCCCTTGTCGCCCGCGAGCTGGCGGGCGATGTCGATCCACGGCGTCTCGCGCCCCGGCTGCGGGTCCCAGGCATTGCCCACGAACACGGCGACCTTCGCCTTGGGAACCGATGCGACGCCCGCTTCGCGCACCAGGTCGGCGACCCCGTTGTGGCCGGCCACGGCGTCTCCGTTTTTCGCCAGGTGGTACAGCGTGGTGAGCGTGTGCGTCTTGCCGCCACCGAACTGGGTGATGAGCGTGAGCACCGGCGACGTGTTGTCGGTTCTCCCGGAGAGCCGGCGCAGCACCATCCCCGCGTGCTCGCGCAGCGCCCGCGTGAAGCAAGTGCGCGCGAAGAACTGCGCAGGGTCGCGATAGTCCTCCGGCGCCGTCCCCGCCACGACCTGCTCGAGGGCGATGGCGAACTCGTCCGGGTTGAACGAGCGGCCTTCGCGGACTTCCTTGCGCGGTGTGGCGACCTTGTACCAGGGTTCCATGTCAGCGCTCGTCGGCCTTGGCGCCGCCGGCATCGGCGGGCAACTCGACACTCTCGGGCGGGACCTCGACCACCTGCCCGCCGCGCCAGATCGCGAGGGGCACGCCCAGCTGCCGGTGTCGTTGGATCACCCGGCGGCGAGCTGCGACGATGGCCCGATCAATCGCCGTCCCGTCCCGAATGATGCTCTCGATGTCACGCGATGGTCGTCGGCTCATGCAACCTCCTCGATCCGCTTGCGGATCTCCAGCCACGTCGCCTCATTCAGCACTACCGGCTCACTCGCCCCCGTTCCGTGCGCGATGAGCGGACGGCCGCCGAGGGCACTACCGTCGTACAGCCGCCAGGTCGTGGCGACAGGTCGGTAGAGGCGGTCGAAGTTGACCAGGCTCTTCCCGAACCGCCGCCGGATGACCGGCTCGGGCACGTCGTGACCTCCCGCCTCCACGCGCCGGCGCACCCTGGCCACCGCCAGGTCGGGCGAGGGCAGCCAGAGATAGAAGATATGGACATCGTACCCGACCCCGACCAGTCCCGTCAGCAGTCGGTGGGTCGACCGGCCTGCGAGCGTGCTCTCGAAGGCGAAGTCTTCGCGGGCTCGCGCCAGCTCCTCGATGCGCCGCAGCATGATCCTGCCGGCCACGAATGCCGCCGATTCGGGGCTGAACGCCGCGAGGCCCTGGGCAATCACGTCGGCGTTGACGAAGGCGTCGATCCCCACGGCCTCCTGCAGGAGATCCGGGGCGGACGATGTCTTCCCCGCGCCGTTGGGCCCCGCGATCACGACCGCCTGCGGCGTTCGGTCCGCCCTCATCTCGGCACCGCCAGCAGCATCGCGTCGATCAATCGCTTCTCTTCGCTCCCCTTCGGGTAGAGCGCGGAGAAGGCGTTGGCGAGGCGCAGGAAGTCGGGGCCGCGCTCCTGCTCGGCCTTGAGCAGCGCGCGGAGCGCGTTGGTGCGGCCGCCGGCCTGAAGGAGCATCGCCGCGTGGACGCGGTCGAGGGTCGTCGCCTCGCGGGCGGCAGCCAGGCTTTCGTCGGACACGTCGACGTTGCCTCGTGTCCCGCGGATCCGGCCTCGCCCGCGGATCACGGGAGCAGCGCTGGGCCGCATGTCCGGGAAGAGCATCCCCTGGAGCGGGTTGGTGCCGACGGCCACCGCCTGCTCGAGCCGCGCGGCCACCGCCTGCGCGCCGTCCTCGCCGAAGAGTTGCTTCGCACGCTCGGCGATCGGCAGCAGGCGAACGACGCCCTTCTTGATCTCGATGACACGGCCTTCCCACTTGGGAAGGTCGATGCCAAGCGGCTGCGCGAAGCGGCGCACGACGTCGAAGACCAGCGTGAAACCCTTGGCCTTGCCGCGGGAGGAGCCCTCTTCCTCGTCGTCTTCTTCTGGCTCTTCTCCCTCTCCCTCTGGGAGAGGGTCGGGGTGAGGGTCGCCGTCCGTGCTCTGGAGCGTCCAGAGGAAGAGCGCCGTGAGTCGCGCGTCCTCCTCGACGGCACCGGCGGCGCCGTTGCGGGCCTTGGCTTCGGCGGTGCCGAGCACCTGGGCGAGGGCGCTGCGGCCCACGACTTCCCAGACCTTCTCCAGGTACTCGGCGAGCGCGACCTCGCGCCCGTCGGCGATCTCGACCTTGGCGTAGCGGCTGAAGATCTCTAGCGCCGGGCCGATGCAGGCGAAGACGAGATCGGCGCCGCGGACCCCTTCACCTTGCAAGCGTTCCATCCAGTCGCCGACGCGGTTCGGCAGCTCGCGCAAGACGTCAGCCCAGTCGCCAACGCCCGCATCGTCGCGGCGCGGGCGACAGATGAGGTGGACGCTCGTGGCGAGGGCGGCGGACTCGCGGGCGCGTAAGCGAGTCGCCATCTCGGTGGCGATGGGCCAGGAGCCGGTGATCGTCCAACCACCGCGAATCATGCCGGTGAGCAGCGCTTCCCAACCCTCGGTGGTCTTGTGTGCGAAGACGACTGAGCCGACGCCGTCCTCCCGCAGGACACGGCGCCCCTCGGCGAAGGCGTCGGCCATCCTCTCCTCGAACCATGCGCGATCCTTCGGTCGACCGTTGTCTCGTTTCGTCTCGTCCTGCACCGCTTCGCGTCGCTTTGGCGTCAGCGGGTTCGTCGAGTCGAAAGGATCAACCAGGAGCCGGTGGGCCGGTAAACCGCGCTTCAACCAGACGAAGAAGAAGTCGGACAGATCAGCGTAGGGCACGGCATCGTAGTAGGGCGGGTCCGAGAACCATGCTCCCGCGCTCTCATTCGGAAGAGGATGCTCCACCGCGTCGGCGAGTTGGACCTGGCCGGCTCTCAAGGAGTCGCCGACTCCAACCCACCTCGCGAACACCTCTGTTGTCCCGCTCGTTGCTTCAACTCGGTCACCCAGACTTCCTGTCGACTCTGATGTCGGAACCGCCTCGGCGAAATCCCAGACCATCGATAGCGCCTGGCGTGCGAAGACGTTCTCAACCTTTTCCTGGTCAGCCTGCGGCCGCCACCTCGCCAGGGCGGCGTTGCGGTCCACTACCCCATCGAAGACGAGTCCAAGCAACTCCTGGAGGTCGGGCGACCCGCACCGCTTGATCGCTAGGCCGATGTGCAACAGCGCCACCTTCTGCCGCGCCGTGAAAAGGTCGCCCCAATGGAACATGCCGTACCGCTGCACGCGGAAGCCCAGTGTCCCGATTGGCGGCAGCGGCTCATCCGGCACCGCGCAGAGGCCCGCCTTTCCGCCGCGCTCCCACTCGCCGAGGATCGCCGCGAGCCGCTCCTGCGCCTTGCGGACGGCCTCGTAGTCGCGCTCGGCGGGCAGCCGATAGTGCCGCCCCTTCTCGCCGGGCCGGAGCGTCACCGCGGCAAGCATCCGCGCCCCGCCCGTGCGGCGGCCCTTCGCGTCGAAGACGACATCCGCCCCGCCGCGCTGTGCAGTGAGCTGCGCCCGCACGCGCTCCGGCGGGAGCACCGCGCCGCAGGCGACGCACGTGGCCTTCGCGCGCGTCACCGTGCCGCCGGGCACGTCCTTCTCCGTCTTCGGCTCGAACACCTCGAACTCGACGCGCGGCGGCTCGCCCGCGGGACGCACGACCCGGTGCTTGAGCGCGCGCCTCCGCTTCGCCTTGTTGCAGAGCCAGAACGAACGCGCGAGCGGGATCTCCGCGCCGCAGTTCGGCGACTCGCAGCGCACGGTCCGCGCCCAGAGGTAGGCGATGGGCGTCGCACCGTCCGGGTCCTTGGGGTAGAGGTCGGCCAGCTCCTTCTCCGCCTGCCGTTTGATCTCCGCCCCGACGCGGCGCAGCTCCTCGGCGAGCTTCGGCCCGTGGCGCGGGATGTCCTCGAGCATCACCTTGAGGATGAGACAGGCGACAGGGTTCAAGTCGCTCGCGAACGCCTCGCACCCGAGCCGCAGCGCCTCGAGTGGGATCGAGCCACCCCCCGCGAATGGGTCCACGACCAGCGGCGGCTCCTCGCCGTGCGCCGCCTTCACCAGCGCGCGGCTCACCTCGAGATAGGTGCGTTGCGCCGCGTTATCCCAGTTCGCGAAGTCCGCGATGAACTTGAGCAGCGCTTTGCGCAAGTCCCCGTCCGTGGTGCCCGGATGGCAGCCGCCCACCTGCGGCAAGAGCTTCCTCGCCTGCTCCTTGAACTCCGTCGGGCAGAGCGGATCGCACGGGTCCGGCCACAGCAGCCCGAGCAGCACCGCCCGGCTCGACGCCAGCGGCCGCCGTGCCCACCACAGGTGCAGCGTGCTCGGATGCCCGTGCCGGATCGACTTCTCCCGCGCTGCGTGCCGCGACACCTCGGCAATCGGGAAGTCCACCTCGGCAAGGCGCTTGCAGTCCTTGGGGATCATGCCGCGCCTCTGACGAGTCGCTTCAGGCTGCGCATCGCCCGCTTCAAGCTATCCGCCCGGCCGGCAGCGACCTCCGGCCGCCAATCCCCCGAGGCAAACTCGATGAGCCGGGACGAGTAAGCAGGTCCGACCTGCCGGCCGCTTCCAGGCCGAGGCACCATGTCTTCCCGGATATCCCTGCGGCGCGAGGCTCGCGCCAGGTTGACCATCGTCGCCTTGGGATCGCCCAAGCGTTCCGGATCGGAAGGAAGCCTGCTGCGCGCCACGCTAAGGAAGCTCGCAAGGCGCTCCGCGTCGGCCAGGAGCCATGCCTCGACCTCGCGAACGGCGACCCGAAAGCACAGATACGGCGCCGGCTGCGGCAGCCATGCGTTGCGTAGCGGCAGCGCGCAGTCATTATCGAGGTCGAGGTCCACGAGGACGATCCAGGGCATCCGTTGCGCGGCGTTGTTGTAGCCGGCGATCCTTTGCCGCAGGAAGGATTTGCCCTGCCTGCCGTACACGTCTCCGGGCGTGGCGTCTGCGTGGGCGATGAGCTTGCGCACCACCGCTTCGTCCACGATTCCCTCCACCGCCGCTGCGATCACGGTGCCGCCCGCCATCTTCACGAATCCCCGAACAAGGTCAGTTGGTCTGCGTGCGCGGGGCGCGTTTTCGGTATGACGGCATCGGCGAGTGTCATCCCACCTTGAAGAAGGTCGCGGATCTCCTGGAAGGCGCCGGCAGGCGCCACCTCGGTGCCTTCGCTACCCGGACGCAGCAGCAGCACCTCGTCGAGCCCGATGCCCTCATCGCGAAGCAGATCGGGGGAATGGGTGCTGAGGATGATCTGCCTTCCCGTGCGGCGCTGGACGCGGGCGAACATCTGTGGCAGGTATCGCACGATCTCGGGATGAAGCGACAGCTCCGGTTCTTCTAGCAGGAGCGGCCCGCCCCCCTCCATCGCCACCCACAACAGCCCCATGAGACGCAGGGTGCCGTCGGAAAACTGATCCTCGGTCTGCCACGCGCCTTGCGGGCGCCAGTGCTCGTATTTCCCCCGCAGGTGCGGGGTGCCGCGATCATCCCGTGCGAGCTCGATCTCCGCGAGCTGGGGAACGGCCACGCGCAGCGCGTCGCGGATCCGATTCAGGCGGGCAACACGCGTTCTTTCCTGTGTCTTGGCAATCTGCTCGAGAAAATCGCCACCGAACGGATCGTTCGGACGTCCGACCGAGCGGTCCGGCTCGCGGACGAGCTGCGGGACGATGTGCAGATACCGGACCGACTCGAAGAAGGACGCGAGCTCCCGAAAGGAGCGGTTGACGTTAACCTGCTCGAGGTGCGTCTGCGTCAACCGCGCTGGATCCTGCTCATCATCGGCGCTCGGACGCTCCAGCAGCGTCTGCCCGTCTCGAACCACCTTCTCTTTGCGGATGCGCGCCCGGCGCTGCGCGTCCTGATTGAAGGCGAGTTCGTACTCCCATCGGATTGCCGCCTGCGGCGGCTCGACGACGACGCGAAGCTCGATGTCGGGATAGCGGCGCGCGGCCAGACACCGGATGACGCTCACCCCGCCGCGGCGGCGGATCGCCTCCTGGAAGCCACCGCCAGGCGAGGCCAGATCCCGCAGGAAGCGGAAGACGTCCAGCAAATTAGATTTCCCGGCGGCGTTCGGTCCGACGAGGAAGACGCGGTTCTGGAGATCGACTTCGATCCGCGCGAAGTTCTTCCAGTTCTGCAGCCGGAGGCTTGAAAATCTTAGCGACTCGGTCTTTTCACTCATCCGGCCCCTCCTTCTGCCAGTTGTTTGCTGTCTGCCGAGCGGCGCCCCGGCGATGCCGCCTGCTCGGATGCCCACGTCGGATCGACTTCTCCCGCCCCGCGTGCCGCAACACCTCCGCGATCAGCAAGTCCACCTCAGTGAGCCGCTTGCAGTCCTTGGGGATCACGCAGTGCCCCCTTGCGGCTCTGCCACCCCGACCGACGGCCGAGGTCGCATCCTGAATACCCACACCCCGCCCGCGCATATATTTGAGCGCGCGGTTATATGATAACCGCGCGCGGTTAATTTATGCGCGGCGCTCATACCACGCCCCCTTCTTGGTTCCATGGCGGGCTAGGCGGCCGCTCTCCGTCAGCCGCTGAAGGAGCCGGTAGGCTTGGTCGGGCGAGAGCTTGCACAGCCCCGCCGCTTCAGCCCGGGTGATGCGGCCGTGCTTTGCCACGTACTGGAGCACCATCTGCTCCTGCTGCACCGGCTCGAAGCCGCGCTGGTGCACATACGCGGCCTTCTCGCCGAGCCGCCGGTAGGTCGCCGCGGCAAGGTGCCAGCTCCGCCCCTTGCGCTCGCCGCGCGCCTCAGCGAGCCCCGCCTCGGCCAGGCGCTTGCAGTCCTTGGGGATCACCGGCCCTTCCTTCCCTTGCTGGTCTTCTTGCGGCTCCCGGATCGTGGCGCGCCGGGCCCCGAATCGGGCGGCTTCACGGGCGAAACGGGCGGTCGCCCGGAAGCATGGGCGGTTGCCACCGCCAGCCCCGCCCCCGTCGTCCTGTACCTCTGCACGCGGCTTCTCGGTTTGTCGGGGATGGTGTAGGCCAGCAGTCCGCCTTCAATGAGAGGCCGGATGAGACCATCGCGGAACTTGGTGCGGTTCTGCCGTCCGATGGCGCTCATCAACTCGATCAGAGAGCGTTCTTTCCGGCACAGTCGTAAGATCTTCGACTCGGTCCCGACTTAGTCCCGACTTGGTCCCGACTTGGTCCCCAGACTCGCTCCTTGAAGCTCCCGCCGCGCCGCCGGCGACCAACGGCGCCCTGAAGGTGACGACGAGGAACCCCTGCTTTTTCTCGAACACCGGAGGCGGCGCGCCGTGCTTCGCGCACATCTCGATCACGCGGTTGGTGCCGCGACCCCAGACCTCCACCGCACTTCTCCCGCGCCGCGTGCCGCGACACCTCGGCGATCGGGAAGTCCACGCCGGCGAGGCGCTTGCAGTCCTTGGGGATCATTGCCGGCCCTTGCCCTTCTTCCTGCGAGAGGGGCCGCCCTCGCGGCGCAAATCCGGCGGGAGCGGTCGAGAAACAGGCGGTCGCCCGTTTGATCGGGCAACCGCCCGTTTCTCTTGGGCGGCCACGTAATACGCGCCCCGCCCTTCGCCCCGGCGCAGGAGGAGGCCGCGCGCGACGAACCCGGCGGGCAGGCGCCTGGCCTTCGCGTCGATCTGCGTGACGGTGCGTTGCCGGCTCATCTCGTGTCGCCTTTGTCAGGTTTGTGTCGGGTTCCCCGGTCGGAGGCTCCGGTGTCGGCTTTGTCGGGTTTGTGTCGGGTTTGCCGCCTGAGCACGTAGTGGATGGATCGCCCCGTGGTGCCGCGTTTCTCGAGCACGCCCTTCGCCGTCAGTTCCTCGAAGTCCCGCAGCGCGGTACGATCCGTGATGCCGGCCAGGGCCTGGTACTCCCGGTTGGTGATGCGCCCGTTTTTCCGGACCAGGGCCACGGCCTGCTTCTGGCGCTCGTTCAGGCCGAGGGCATCGATGGCCTTCTGCGTCAGCCAATCCCGCCACAGGGTGATGACGAACTGCCCGCCGTCCTGCCGGAACTCGGGCTCTGGCAAGCCGACCTCCCGGCACCGGGCGATCATGTCCAACGTGCCGGTGCCGGCCCGTTCGATGTAGCGGGCGAGGAAGAGCGGTTCGCTGATGAGCGGGTTGTGCGGAATGGATGGGTGCGGCACGCGCAACTGCGCCAGGGTCAGAGCGGGCGGAAGTTCACCGGGGTTCCAGACCTCCAGCCGGTCGGCGAAGAGCATCACCTGGACGCTGGCGTTGCTTGTGTAGTCGCGGTGCGCCACGGCGTTGACGAGGGCCTCGGCCACAGCCTCGCGGGGCAGCTCGTACTCGACCGGCGCCTGCGGACCCTTGGCGCGCGTGCCCACGGCCCGGGTGATCTTGGACATGACGAAGTCCACCGCCTGATCCACCAACTCGAACACCGTGCCCTGGTAGACCTGGTAGGACGGAATGGGTTTGCGGACCTCGGTGCCGTGGAAGTGCAGGCACTTGACCTCGGAGCTGAGCAGAAAGCGTTGCGGCTGGCTTCCGAAAAGGAGCATGGCCGCGTAGCTCGGCTGGCCGGCGTCGAGCAGGTTGAGGTGGGCCAACGCCTCGGCCGGCGGCGTGCCTTCACCGAGCGGGTATTGCCGCTCCCGGCGAGCCATGCCGAGAAACCACTTCACCTTCTCCGGGGAGATGTCAGCCAGGGTGGCGTCCGGACAGGCCGCCGCGTCGAAGGGTCGGGTGCGGAGCTTGCCGGTTCGCTCCAGATGCTCGACGAGGCTCGCGTAGAGAGCCGCGGTAAGGTCGGGAATGCCGGTGAAGCGACGACGGATGAGCTGCGTGCCCGCCTTGCTCATCAGCGATCGCATCTTTGGATGCCGGTGTGCATCGAGCGCTCCCTTGACGAAGATGAGCCGGACCTTGCCACGGGCAGTGGCGTGGTCGAACTCGCGCTCCGTCGGCGACACGCCCGCAGCATCCTCGCCGCCATACTCGTTGCCGAGTAGCCCGAGGTAGATGCCGCAGCGCGCCACCTCGTCCAGGTACACGTTGTCCGCCCGGCGATCGGAAGCCGGCAGGTCTTCGAAGAGAAAGACATCGAAGAAGCGCCGCAACAAGGCATCCCCGCGTACGAAATCCCGGACGGCCTGCCGCTCGGCCCGCAGTTCCTTCTGCACGCTGCTGACGAAGATGAAGTCGCTCATCCGTCCCTTGCCGAAGTCAAGAGCCTCCTCCATACGGCGGGGAATCCTCGCGCACCTGCATGGGCTTCGTCATCGCGTTCACGGCCAGGTAGTAGTGCGCCACCTTCGTCACCTCGTTCCAGTCGAGGCGCGCCGGGTCGCGGATCGGCTCCTGGAGTCGTGGCGCATTGTCGCAGTCGGTGACGACGTAGAGCCAGAAACAGTCGGGACGGTCTTCTGCCACGCGTCGCTCATTGGGCGTGAGCAGGATCGTGCCGGTCGTCGCGCCAAGCCCCTTCACCTCGATGAGGCGCAGCTCTCCGGAAGCAAGATCGAGGCTCGTGACGTCGTAGCCCAGGTTCTTCTCGGAGACGTCGTAGACCTGACGGCCCTGCGCCCGCTCGTGCTCCATGACCACGCGCATGGCGATGGCTTCGGTCTCGAAGTTCGGCCTGAGGCGCCGTACCTCAGGCGCCTCGCGCTCGGGGTGTGGCAGCACGAGGACGCTCGCGAGCCGCTCGACGGCCTGGAGCGTGAGCGCCCGCTGGCGATCGAGGTCGATCCGGCGGCGCTCGCGGCGGGCAAGCAGCTCCGCATGGCGGGTCTCGGTCTGGGCGAGTCGTCCCTCGGCGCCGGGAAGCTTCTGCTCCACATCGGACGCCGCCCGGCCGATCTCCTCGTCCGCGCGCTGGAGCAGCTCGGTGAGCGAAAGCTCGACGTGGGCGCTGACCCGCTCGACCTCGGAGAGGCGATCCTTGCGTGTCTCTTCGAGGAACGGTGCGAGCGCGTGCTCGTGAAGCCAGGTCGTCGCCTCGGGGAGGGTCGCGACCGCGGGCATCTCGGCCGGAGGGTCCGCAGGCACGAAGTTGCCGAGCAGGCCGGGCTCTTGGAGCCGAGGTTCGCCGTCCTCGGGGATCTCCACCGCGAAGAGCCGCTCGTGGACCACCTGCCCGAGTCCATCCACCACACGCGTCCGGTAGAAGTCGATGCGCGCCGGGCTTTCGTGCTGGAGCGAGTGGAAGGTCGCGCCCGTGCCGAGCACGTCGAGCGCCCGCGCGTGGGTGTGCCGCCGGATCGCCTCGAAGAGCGGATGGCCGGGCGTGACCCACTCCAGCTTCTCGTTCTCGGCGGCCTCGCGGTCGGTAGAACAGCGCGGATAGCGGTCTGCGAGGGCCGGGAGCTTCCAGTCCAGGTCCTTCTCGTAACGACGGAGGATCGAGGGCGTGCGCGCCGGCTCGAAGGCGTGCGGCACGCTCGGGACCATCTTGAGCGAGAGTGGCACGAACTCGGCCGCCTCACGGAGGAAACGTGCGATGGTCTCCGGCACGACGCGCCGCTCCTGCGCCCGCGCGCGCCGCTCGATCAGCATCTCGAGGTTGAGCTTCTTGCTCGCGAGCCCCTCGAGGGCGTTCTGGCAGATGGCGCGAAACTGCCCCTCGTCGACATCGCGGAGCATGCGCTCCTCGAGATCGGCGTCGCCGAGCTTTCCGGCGTAGTAGTCGCGCAGCACGCGCTCGACGTGGGCCGCAGGCAGGACCTCGCCGACGACGTTGAACACGGCGTCGTCGTCCAGCGCGTCGCGGATCTCCTTCAGCTTTTCGTGCAGCCGCTGCAGGACGCGGCCTTCGATGGTGTTGGTGGCCACGAAGTTGAAGATCAGGCAGTCCTTGCGCTGGCCGTAGCGGTGGATGCGGCCCATTCGCTGTTCGAGGCGGTTCGGGTTCCAGGGGATGTCGTAGTTGAAGAGGATGTTGCAGACCTGAAGGTTGATCCCCTCGCCCGCGGCCTCGGTGGCGACCAGAACCTGGATCTCGCCTTCGCGGAACTGCTGCTCGGCGTGGAGGCGGGTGCCCGGCTCGTCACGCGAGCCTGACTTCATGCCGCCGTGGATGCAGCCGACGCGGAAACCCCAGGTCTTGAGGCGACCCATGAGGTAGTCCAGCGTGTCCTTGAACTCGGTGAAAAGGAGCAGGCGCTGGTCCGCGTGGTCGAAGAATCCCTCCTTCTGGAGCAGCGCTTTGAGTTCCGAGAGCTTCGCCTCCGTGCCCGCATCCTCGACCGCCTGGGCCTGGACGGCCAGGCGCCGCAGCTCCTGGACCTCCTGGCGCACCTGGTCGGCGCTCCCCGCGAGTGTGATCGCTTCGAGCAGCGCCTCCAGCCGGTCGCGCTCGCTCTCCTCCATCTCCTCCAGCTCTTCCGGATCGGGGAGATCCGGCGGCGCCTGGCGGGCGAGATCCTGCGCGCGCTTGAGCCCCTCTTCGAGGCGGCGTGCGCGGTTCTCGAGCGAACGCCGCATGGCGTAGGTGCTCGACGCGAGCCGCCGCTGGTAGAGAGACATCAGGAAGCCGATCGCGCGCGCGCGGGGGTCCTCGCCCTCGGCTGCGGCGCGGGCGCTCTCGCGTTTCACGAAGCGCGTCACGTCGCGGTAGAGGTCGAACTCCGCGCCGTCAATCTGGAAGTCCACCGTGTGCGGGATGCGCTTGGTGAAGATCGGCTTGGCGGCCCAGGTCCCGTCCGTCCGCCGTTCGGGGAAGTAGACCATCGCCTCCTTGGTGCGGCGCAGGTAGAAGGGCGCGCGCCGGCGGTTCATGGCCTCGCGAATCGACTTCACATCGGCATAGCAGTCGGCGTCGAGGAGTTGCAGGAACAGGCTGAAGTTCTCCGGATCGCCCTTGTGTGGGGTCGCCGTGAGCAGGAGCATGTGGTCCGAGGTGTCGCGCAGCAGCTCGCCCAGCTTGTAGCGCAGGCTCTTGTGCGACTCGTCGGAGGCTGACATGCGGTGCGCCTCGTCCACGATCACGAGATCCCAGTGGACCTGGCGCAGCCCGGGAAGGATATCGGCGCGCTTCGCGAGGTCGAGCGAGGTGATGACGCGGCTGCGCTCGAGCCATTGGTTCACGCCGAACTGGTCGCGGATGTCCTGGCCTTTGAGGACAAGGAACTTGGTATCGAACTTCTCCTTCAGCTCGCGCTGCCACTGGAAGGCGAGGTTCGCGGGGCAGACGATCAGGATGCGCTCGGCGAGGCCGCGCAGTTCCAGCTCGCGGATGAGCAGGCCCGACATGATGGTCTTGCCCGCGCCGGCGTCGTCGGCCAGCAGAAAGCGTACGCGTGCCAGCTTGAGCAGGTAGTCGTAGACCGCTTCGAGCTGATGCGGCAGCGGATCCACGCGCGAGATCGAAAGCCCGAAGTAGGGATCGAACTCGTAGGCGATGCCGAGCGCGTAGGCCTGGAGACCAAGCCGCAACAGGCGTCCGTCGCCGTCGAACGAGTGTTCCGCGTCGAGAACCGTGAGGCGATCGAGATCGGTGCCGGTCAGCGTGACCTTGCGAAACCGCTCGGACTGCGTCCCCACGAGACCGACCACCCAGCTCGCCGGCCCGTTGGCCAGCACAGTCTCGACCCGCATCGGCTCGCTGAAGAGCGAGCCGGTGAGGATCTGGCCCGGGCTGACGGGAGGCAAGCGAGTCATCGTGCTGGACCTCCCATCAAATGCAACCTCTCACGACTGATGTTTCCAGTGGTTACCGCGCACGATGGTCTCGGAGCGCTACGCAGGCGGCCTAACGTTGCCGCTCAACCGCCGGCGAAGCCGGCCGGCTGAAGCGGTTTCTTATCCGTCGGACTTGAGCCAGCACACATGAAAAGACCGGCGCCAGCGACGTTCCCGATGTCCGCCTATTTGCAACGAAGAGTCAAGTTCGACGTGGCGACGGCCGTCACAGTCCCAGTCCACATGCCGTCTCGGAACAACACCCCGCCCCATACCGGACTAGCGGCGAAGGTGAGTTTCTCTGTGCCGTCTTCCACGCTGAGCTTCCCCGTTAGGGGCAGGTCGCGGTTTTGATACGTAGCCGAGCCCTCTCCGTAAAAGGTGCCAGTCACGTCCGCTCCCTTCACGGTCTTCACCGTAAGGTAGACTTTGCCCTCGCCAAAGCTGGGATGCCTCCATTTCCCTTCGCAACGCCCCGGTGAGAGGTTTGATCCGGCGGCCGAGGACGCAGCAGCGTCTGTCGGCGCACCTGAGGGCACCGGCGCCGTGGGCGCTTTCTCGACAACGGGCGACGAGACCCGAGTGAGGCTCCAGGTTCCGCGGTCGCGGTTGTTTGGGTTGTAGTAGGTCGCCTCGATTCGGTCCTGTCCGTAGAGTATGAACTCGAGAGTGGAGCCGCCAGCGGAGGTAAAGTTGAGCTTGGCGTCCTTGAGCATTCCCCGTGCGATGAAACCTGGCACCACGGCGTTCGTCAGCTTCGCGTCGAAGCTAGCCCGCTGCGGATCGATGGGAACGACGGGGTCCCTCCCGATGGCGACCTTTTCCAGCGTGCCGCTGGAAGTCGGGTTGATATCGCTCCGCCACGTTCCCTGCCACTCTCCGAAGAACGCGTCACTGGTGGCTGGATTGGAACGTGGCGGCAAGGGTGCGCACCCGCTCAGGGCTATGAGTGCCGCCGCCATCAAGCACAGGTTAGTCTTCTTCATACTGCCCCTCCCTGGTTCGTGTGACTCCCAGCATCGCTGAATGGGTCCCGAGAGCCGCCCAGCTCGCGTCCTGCCCGACCACCTCTCCGTGCCGGAGTATACGATCGCTGTAGAGTTCACGCCGTCAGGCCGTGGTCGCTTATAGGGATCTGCAACCTCCCGGGTCCTTCCGGCCTGCATCGCTCAGGTTGTGTACGGATAACGAACTATACAGAAGTGGATGGCACCCCGAACACTGCCGCGCCGGACAGCCTAGGACGGGCGGAGCGGGATCGGCGCCGGCTACGAAAGTCATTCTCGGCACGGGATTGCCACTCGTCCGCGCCAGCACGGTGCCGGGTTATGCAGGTCTGTACAATCCAGCGAACGGCGGGAAGCCGGCATGGCGGAAGGGTAGCACTATACCCGACCATGCCACTCCCCTACTTCTCGCTGGACAGCACCAGCGTGCCAGCCGCCGACAGCATGCCGCCCATGCCGTTGACGAGGGAGACCTTGCAGTTGGGTACCTGGCGGGGGCCGCATTCGCCGCGGAGCTGGCGGGCCGCCTCGATGATGGGGAAGATGCCGTACATGCCGGAGTGGGTGTAGGAGAGGCCGCCGCCGTTGGTGTTGATGGGCAGCGAGCCGCCGGGGGTGGATTTGCCGTTGTCGAAGAAGTGGACGCCCTCGCCCGGCTTACAGAAGCCCAAGGACTCGAGCATGATCGGCGGCCCCGAGGTGAAGGCGTCGTAGAACATGAGGTGGTTGAAGTCCTTGTGGGTGACGCCGGCCATCGTGAAGGCCTTGCCGCCGGACATGCGCGTGGCCTCGCTGAAGGTCAGGTTCTTCATCTGCGTCAGCATCACGTGCTCGGTCGCCTCGCCCGCGCCGCGGACGTAGACGGGCTTCTTGGCGCAGTCCTTCGCGCGGTCGGCGCGCGTCAGTACGACGGCGCCGCCCGCGTCGGTCACGAGGCAGATGTTCAGGACATTGAACGGGTAGCAGATGGGGCGCGAGTTGAGCACATCCGCAATGGTGATGGGCTCGCGGTTCTT
>JAUSJX010000094.1 GCA_030647435.1 Candidatus Rokuibacteriota bacterium | reverse complement strand
CGGGAGCCCGTTTCCCCCTCGGTCGACCGAGACCGTCCCGGAGCTTGGGGCCCCGTCCGCCGCTTCACGTGCCGTGAACCCGAACAGTCGCCAGGGCCACCGAAGCCCGCATAGACAAGGACGGGGCATGGAACGCACCTTTGTGGGGATCGATATCGCCAAGGACCAAGTGGATGTCCATGTTCATCCGACCGACGAGCGGTTCCAGCTCAGCCGCGATGAGGCGGGCCTCGCGGGGCTTGTCGCTCGGCTGCAACCCCTCGGGCCGCGCCTGGTGGTGCTCGAGGCCACCGGAGGCTATGAGATCCCTGTCGCCGCGGCGCTGGCCAGCGCGGGGGTGCCGGTGGCCGTGGTCAATCCGCGGCAGATCCGCGATTACGCCCGCGCCACCGGCCAGCTCGCCAAGACCGATGCCCTCGACGCCCGGATCATGGCCCGGTTCGCCGAAGTCGTGCAACCCGCAGTCCGGCCCCTGCCGACCGCGGCGGCCCAGGCCCTGGGCGACCTCGTCGCCCGCCGCCGCCAGCTGATTGAGATGCTCGGGGCCGAACGCAACCGCCACCAGCAGGCGCGCGACCCGCAGCTGCAACGCCGCATCGCCACGCATGTCCGCTGGCTGACCAAGGCCCTGGCGGAGCTGGACACGACCCTCGCCGACACCATCCGCTCCAGCCCGATCTGGCGCGAGCGCGACAACCTGCTGCAATCGGTCCCCGGCATTGGCGATGTGACCGCCTACACCCTGCTCGCCGATCTGCCCGAACTGGGTCGGCTGGATCGCCGCAAGATCGCCGCCCTGGTCGGGGTGGCGCCGATGAACCGGGACAGTGGCCACTGGCGGGGCCGCCGCACGATCGCCGGGGGCCGCCCGGCGGTGCGCAGCGTGCTGTATATGGCCACCCTCACCGCGGTCCGTTTCAACCCGGTGATCGCCCATTTCTATCAGCGCTTGACCGCGGCCGGCCGGCCGAAAAAAGTTGCCCTCACCGCCGCGATGCGCAAGCTCCTCTCCATCCTGAACGCGATGCTGCGAGACCAACGCCCATGGCAACCACAATCCGCTTGACAAACAAGACAGTCGCTCCGGGGGCGAGGGGATCAGAACGACTCCCTCTCCCTCTGGAGGGAGAGGGCCGGGGTGAGGGTGGAGCGTGCGTTCGCGCATAGTCCGGGTCAGGCCGAGCGTAGGATTGACGCCATGAGCGCAGCGCCTGCAGCACTCGAGCGCGGGCAGTCACTCGGGGAAGAAATCGCGAACAGCATCAGCCATGGTGTGGGCCTCGCCGCCGCACTCGCGGCGACCCCATTTCTTATCGCGTATGCCGTGCAGCGCGGGGGTGCAGCATTCATGGTGGGCGCGAGCGTCTTCGCCGCGACGATGGTGCTGCTGTACCTGGCCTCGACGCTCTATCACGCCCTACCCCGCGGCCGGGCCAAGCGCGTGTTTCGGGTCATCGAGCACGGCGCGATCTTTGTTCTCATCGCCGGTACGTACACACCCTTTACCCTGGGTGTGCTGCGCGGTGCGTGGGGGTGGGCGCTATTCGGGCTGGTCTGGGGCTTGGCTGCGGCCGGGGTACTTCTGAAGGCCGTGGGCGGTGTGCGGTATCCAGCGCTCTCCGTGCTTCTGTATCTGGGGATGGGGTGGCTCATCGTCGTCGCGATTCGACCGCTGTGGCTCCACGTGCCGCTGGCCGGTCTGGTGTGGCTTCTGTCGGGGGGCATCGCCTACACGGCCGGCGTGGCGTTCTTCGCCGCGAAGCAGCTGCGCTTTAGCCATTTCGTGTGGCACCTATTCGTCCTTGCTGGTAGCACCTGCCACTTCATCGCGGTGCGGTTCTACGCGGCCTAATTCACGTTGCGAGACCATCGACGCGACCAAAACACCGCGCGGAAACCGCCGCTTCGACTAGGAGTACGGCAGTTCGCTCCAGCATTGCGCGTCCGGCTCCAAAGTGCGCTCAGCGAGGCCCCGAACCCTAGCCGGCTGCACGTCGTACAGCGGCCGAGCGAGAGAATGTCACAGCAACGTGCCAGGAGGGAGGGATCTCCTGGACGCTGTTCTATCGATGGCGGTTGGAGCGGCATCTTACGGCGACGGACGGGATCCCGTTATCAGGGACGGAGATTCCCCCAGCCCGGCTCACGCGCCGCCCGCCTCCCGGCTTACCACGAACGGTAGCGCCATGATGGTCCACGCGACCATGACCACCTCCGAGTCGCCGAAGTTGTACTCGGTCAGCCCCGCCACCAGGAAGCCCGTGATCGCGGCCAGGCTGCCCGCGACCAGCGCCCGCTCCTGCGCCGCCGTGGCCGGCAATCGGCGCAAGATCGCCACGGCCCGCGCGTAGAACGCCCCCCAGATCCAGAGCCAGGCCGCCAGGCCGATCACCCCCCGCTCCACCAGGATCTGGAGCGGGGTGTTGTGAACATGTCCGGTCCGCTTCTTCATGGCCTCGGGCAGCGCGTAGCGCTGGTACTCGCGCTTGACACCCCCAGGCCCCACGCCGAGCCACGGCCTCGTCTGCCACAGGGCCAGCCCGCTGCGCCACATGTACACGCGCTCCTTGACGGTCGGGTCCTGGCGGTCGCCCACGCTGAGAAAGCGCTGACGCAGGTGCTGCGGGCCCGCGAGAACGCCGAGCAGCAGCACGACGAGTCCTCCGATCAGGAGCCAGCGTGCCCTGCGGATCAGCGGTGCCAAAGCCAGCACCCCGGCGGCGAAGCCGAGCCAGGCGCCCCGCGTGTACGTCACGGCCAGCCCCAAGAGCGTCACGAGCCAGGCCAGGAAGGACAACCCCCACAGGCGTCTTCCGAGAAGCAGCCGCGGCAGGGTCGCGAGTAGCAGCAGGTTCAGGATCCCCGCGAGTGTCATGTAGATGCTGAACGAGCCCCGGGCGCGGTCGCAGCGATGGAAGAACCACCGGCCGAGCCCCTCGCTCGGCTCGGGCTGCGGACAGAATCCGACCTGGAGCAGGCCCATCAGCGCCGCAGCGGCCACCACCAGGCTCAGGGCCGAGAGGAAACGGTCGGCGACCTCAGATCTGGTGAACACATCGGCGGCGACATACAGCGCGGCAACCAGCCACAGCCCCTTGGAAGCCACGAGGCTCGTCCGCGGGTGGCCCGAGGCAAGTGCCGACAGGAGGCTCACGGCGCTGAAGCCGAGCACCGGCGCCCACAGCGGCCAGGTCGCCGCCCGCCGGGCCTCGGGATCCCGCAGCCGCCGGAGCCAGAGGAACGTCAAGAGGAGGAGCGCCCCCTGAGACAGGGTGATCGAGAACCCGAGGCCGAGGAGGAAGGCGGTGACGCCGATGCGGCTCAGGGTGCTCACGTCATCGGGCCGGGCGGTCAGGACGCCCATTGCGCGCGATCATACAGCACCTCCACCCGCCGGTCGATTGTAGCCGCTCACGCGCCTCTTCAGCGTTTTGCTCGACGTCGGTTTCAGCGTCAGGAAGCAGCCGGACGACCCTCGGAGATGCGCCTGGACGCACGCATCAGCGTGTTCCGGGGCCGACGCACTGGGAGGGGCAACGGGGCGGGAGGCGGCCCCGGCCTCAGAGGAACCCCGGGCACCGGATCAGCCGATCGAGGTCCCATACGTATAGGGGAACGGGAACCCGGGAACGATGAAGCCGAGCGCGAGTAGAAATCGCCCATTCACGGAGAAACATGTTGAGCGGTAATCCACGAACTCGCGCGCGCTCCTTGACGGATCCTCGGCTACCTCGTATCCTGAAGGGCGGGTACAAGTTTCTAACTTTCTTACTGTCTATGGAGGAACTCCACATGCCGCTCGTCAAGGTCAAAGAGAAGTTTCAAGTGACGCTTCCTGCTGCAATCCGGCAGAAGGTCGGCGTCGACGTGGGCGATCTCTTGGAGGCCACCGTCCAGGGCAAGAGGATCACCTTCACTCCCAAGGTGGCGGTCGACCGCGCATTCGTTGAGCAGCGGCTCGCCGAGGGGTTCGAGGATGTCAAGAAGGGCCGCGTATACGGCCCCTTCAGCTCGGCCAAGGCCCTTGTTCGGTCGCTCCACCATGAGTCCCGGAAGCTCAAGAAGCGTTGATGCGCGCCGTCTACACCCAATGATTCCTGAACAGCTACACGATTGCGCCTCCCGAGATCCAGCGCGCGGTTGACCGCCGCGTCGCCCTCCTGCTCCAGGATCTCCGCCACCCTTCCCTCCGGGCCAAGAAGTACGACGAGGCCCGCGACCTCTGGCAGGCTCGGGCCACAGGCCTCTTTGATCCTAGGCAAGGTGTATCGAATCATCCCGGATCCGGAAGCAGCTAAGGATGATCTGGTTCGGATCGTGGACGAAAGCGGCGAGGATTACCTCTATTACAAGACCCACTTCGTCTTTGTAGATTTTCCAAGAGCCATTGCGAAAAAGATTCGATCACTTGAAGCCGCTACTGCCTAGCCTGCTCTTCCAAGTAACATCATCACGCGGGTGAACCGGCAGGGGGTGAGACGTCCGCGGTTTTGGTGAGGGTGTAGCCGAGTTCCTGGGCCCGGCGCATGAGCTGGGAGACGACACGGCTCTGGTAGCGGCGCTC
>JAUSJX010000093.1 GCA_030647435.1 Candidatus Rokuibacteriota bacterium | reverse complement strand
GCTTCCTCGTCCTCGACCGGCAGCACGCGCGGCAGCGCCTCGAGGAGGAGAAACAGCTAAGGAATATGTAAATGCCGCGTGGGCAGCATCAGCCCGTTCTGTCGGGGAACAGGCCCGGCATCCACCGGGATGCTAGGGCGGCAGGAAAGGCTAGGCGCATAGGGGCGCGCGTGCTGTCGGATATCAGGACGTTTCGCTCCATGAGCGCCGAAATGACCCGGCGCGCTTGGCGGTCGCCGGTGCCGACAATGCCGGCAGCGTCGGCGCGCGGCAGCTCTCCCCGGTAGAGAACGGCTTCGAGAATGGCGCCCGCTTTCTGCGGCAGGTGGTCCAGCCTGATTTCTTCCTCGGCCCAGAGCAGAATGCGCGCGCGCAGACGTTCGGGCTGTATCAGCTCCCCCATGAAGGAAACCTGGTCGATGCAGGTCCGCAGGAAGAATTGTGTGAAGGCCGTGAGGTTTTCCTCGCTGAGATTACCGCGGCCGTCGAGGTCGTTCCGGCGCGTCTGGTCGCAGGCGGCAAGGTGGCCCTTGTAGTCTTGGACATTGCGGGCGAGGCCGCGCGCGATCGACCAGACGGCGCCGGTGTCGAGCGTCTCGAGCAGCATGGCGTGGGATACCAGCCGGGCGACGCGGCCGTTGCCGTCGAGGAACGGGTGGATCCAGACGAGCCGGTGATGCGCGGCCGCCGCCGCGATGACGGTATCGATCACGCCGAGACTTCCGTAGACTTCCTGGTAGCGGCTCAGAAAGCGCGGTACCGCACCCGGGCTGATGGGGACAAGCCGGCCGACCCTGACGTCGCGCGTGCGGAGTTCGCCGGGAACAAGCTTGACCGTCTCTTTGGTGTCGGAGTTTATCGACACGAGAAGATCCGGGGGCAGATGTTCGCAGAAGCGGCGGTGGATCTCGCGGATGGACTCGACGTCGACGACGCGCCCTTTCAGGGCGCCGGTGTCGATCCATTTCTGGACGGCGATATGGGCCTTGGCTTCGAGCTGGAGGTCCCGCTTTTCGGGATCCTTGCTGTAGTCGCTCTTGAGGGCGCGTTCGATGTCGACGGGATGCGTTGCATGGCCTTCGATGATGTTGCTGTAGTAGCAGTTCATTGTGCGGACAAGCGTGGCGATTGACTCGAGGAGGCCGGGCGGCAGGGAGTGGCGGAAGCCGGCAGTCCTTTGCGCCAGCTCGAGCGCGAGGTCCGGCAAGCCCGCGCGGTTGCGTGCGGCTTCGCTGATCAGGAGCGGCTCCATTTCGGAGGTCGACTCGCCCCGGTCTCTGGCCGCTTTGACGTCCGCTTCTTTGTCCGGTTTCGTCCACGTCATATATGCATGTATATCAGCTATTTGTGCGACTTGCAAGGTGGTAGCATGGCCCCTATATTGTCCTCTTTAGAGTCCGGTGCCTGGAATGGACCAGCTGAAGCGAAACGGATTGACGGCTCTTTCCAAGTCCGCGATGGCGCTCCGGAACCTGTCCTAGGTCAACGACAAGGGCGGCGCAATAGGGGGTGTTGTCCTTCTTGCCGAAAGAGTCAGAGGCGGCGCGCCCGAGCCTCACCCCGGCGTGCGACAGCCGCAGCGAGCGCGCCGACCTGACGCCGAGGGTTTTCGCGGCTGCATTTCCAGCCGTCGGTCAGCCGAGCCGTTAGCCCGGATTATGCGTGAAGACAGCGCCACCCTCACCCCAACCCTCTCCCTCTCCGAGGGAGAGGGAGACGTTTTGGTTCCCTCGCCCCCGGGGGAGAGGGTAGGGTGAGGGGGCGGCGGGAACGCGGACAGGGCGTTCGTGAACAACGCAGGTTAGGGGTAGTTTTTACGGTTCGGCAATAACTGCGCGAATTGCCTTCGTCGCTGCGGCGGATCTTCACTCGGCCAGCTGGCTCACCATGATCCTCGCATGCGGTCAGTCATCTTCGGACGCCGCCTAAACGTGAATGGCCTGGCCGAGCGCGGCGAGCGTGGCTTCGAGCGAGGCCTCGGACAGGGTCGGATGTGCGTGGATGGTGTGAATGAACTCCTCGAGCGTGGCCTCGAGCGTCCGCCCCACCGCGAATTCGTGGATCAGCTCCGTCGCCTCGGGACCCACGATGTGGACCCCCAGGATTTCCCCCGTCCGCTTGTCGGCCACGACCTTTAAGAAGCCCTCCGTCTCCCCCAGCGCCACCGCCTTGCCGTTGGCCGTGAAGGGGAAGCGGCCCACGCTGACCTCGCGTCCGTCGGCCTTTGCCGCGGCTTCGGAGAGACCGATGGACGCGACCTGGGGGCGGCAGTACGTGCACGAGGGGACATTGCCGTAGTCCACCGGGCGCGGCGACCGGCCCGCGATGGCCTCGGCCGCGACCACGCCCTCGGCCATGGCCTTATGCGCCAGCATCTGGCGCCCCGCCATGTCGCCGACGGCGAAGATCCCCTTCACCGAGGTCTCCATCGTGGGTGACACCGTCACGAGGCCGCGGTCCATCGTCACGCCGAGGGCTTCGAGCCCGATGCCCTTCGTCCTGGCGGCGCGCCCGACGGCCATGAGCACCTGCGCGGCCGTGAGCGTCTCGCGCTTGCCGTCGGCGTCGATCTCCACGGTGACGCTTCCCTTGCCCGGCGTGACCTTCGCGACCTTGACGCCCGTGCGCACGGTCACGCCCCGGCGGGTGAAGAGCCGCGCGATCTGGGCCGAGGCTTCCTCGTCCTCGACCGGCAGCACGCGCGGCAGCGCCTCGAGGAGGAGAAACAGCTAAGGAATATGTAAATGCCGCGTGGGCAGCATCAGCCCGTTCTGTCGGGGAACAGGCCCGGCATCCACCGGGATGCTAGGGCGG
>JAUSJX010000092.1 GCA_030647435.1 Candidatus Rokuibacteriota bacterium | reverse complement strand
CCCAAGGATCCAGAGCCCAAGGCCGACAGGGCCGCCCTCGCGCTGCTGAGGAAGCTTCGGATTAGCGCGAGCGGGTGACACCGACGCGCGCGCAGGGCGCGCGCACCGGACACTCCGAGCACTTGGGCGACACGGGCTGGCCGATGTTCTGGCCGAAGGAGACGAGCAGGTCGTTGTAGCCGATCCAGTACCGTCCCGGGAGGCTCTGCCGCAGCGCCGCTTCGGTCTCCTCCGGATTCCGGGTCCGGACGTAGCCCAGGCGGTTCGAGATGCGGTGCACGTGGATGTCCACGCAGATGCCCGGCTTGTTGAAGCCCTTGGTGACCACGAGGTTGGCCGTCTTCCGGCCCACGCCCTTGAGCGTGAGCAGCGCGTCGATCTCGTCCGGCACCCGGCCGCCGAACCGCGACAGGAGATCACGGCAGACGCCGAGGATGACCCGCGCCTTGGTGCGGTAGAAGCCGACGGGGAAGATGGCGCGCTCGATCAGCGTAGGCGTCAGGCGAAGCATGGTCTCGGGCGTCCCGGCGAGGGCGAAGAGGCGCGCCGCGGCCGGGCCCGTCGTCTCGTCCTTGGTGCGCAGCGAGAGCAGGCAGGCGATCAGCACGTGGAAGGGATCGCGCCGCCGGGCTGCGACGTCAGCTAGTGTGGTTGTGCGCCAGCGCTTGGCGGCGCGCCCGAGGGTCCGGATGACGCGGCCGATCTGGAGCCGCGGCCGGCGGCGGCTCAGGAGCGCGCCTTGATCTGCTCGAGGAGCGCCTTGGCCTGCGGAACGTCCTTCACGGTCCAGTCGGCGGGATTGCTCGGCGCCTTCTCGTCCAGTACGGCCAGGGCCTCCCGCTGGGCGTCGGCCGTTCGCCGCTTCTTCCAGAGCGTGCGGGCCAAGCCTACGCGCATGTTGGTATAGTGAGGGTCGAGCTCGAGGCCCCTGCGGAACATCGCCTCGGACCTGTCGAGGTCCCCGCCGACGAAGCCCGGGACCTCATAGTAGATGTTGCCGCCCAGGGCGTAGGCAGGAGCGAAGGCGGGGTCGAGCTCGAGCGCCGCCTCCATCGCGTCTTTGACGGTGGGCAGGAGGAAGAGCGAGCGCATCACACCCTTCGTTTGCCCCCAGCGGCCCGTGTTGGTGCCGTACCAGAAGCGGGCCGCGGCGCTCCTCGGCGCGAGCTCGACGGCACGCTTGGCCATCTGCCTGCCGCGATCATAGGCCTCGAGCTTCTCCTCCGGTGTCTTCGCGCGTACGTCGCCGTAGATGAAGCAGGCCTGCGAGAGGGCCAGCAGCGTGTCGAGGTCGGCGTTCACCTGTGCCGCCTGTTCGAGGGCGGCCCGGAGCTCGTCGATCTTCTGCGGGTTCTCGTGGTAGCGGGTCGCCCAGACGCGAAGCTCGGCGACGAGCGGCGACTGCGCCCATGCGGGGAGGGCCGCGGCGGCCCAGAGCAGGACAACCCAGACCAGGGCGGTCCAGAGCAGTGCGGCCCAAAGCCGTGCGGCCAAGTCCACGCGCATGTGCCCGATGCTAGGAGCCGGGGCCGCGCGTGTCAACTTGAACTGCCCTGCTTCGGCCGCTACTGTAGAAGGGGCATGCCGAAGATTCCCCGGTCCGAGCCTTGGCAGCACCGCTTCGTCGAGGCCAACGGCCTCCGCTTCCACGTCGTGACTTCGGAGGCGGCCGGAGGACGCCCGGCGCGGGGACTCGTCCTACTTCTCCACGGCTTCCCCGAGTTCTGGTACTCGTGGCGGCGGCAGATCCCGGCGCTGGCGGCGGCCGGCTTCGACGTTGCGGCACCGGACCTGCGCGGATTCAACGACTCCGACAAGCCCGACGGCATCGAGGCCTACAGGATCACCAACGTCGTCGAGGATGTGGCGGGGATCATTCGCGCCCTGGGCCACGAGCGCGCCTGCATCGTGGGGCACGACTGGGGCGGCGCGGCGGCCTACGCCTTCGCCATGCTCCATCCCGAGATGACCGACAGGCTCTGCGTGCTGAACTCGCCTCACCCCGCTCTGTTCTCCAGGGAGCTGCAGCGGGGCAACGTCCCACAGCTCAAGAAGAGCTGGTACATGTTCTTCTTCCAGCTGCCGGACGCCCCGGAGCGGCTGCTCGCGGCCGACAACTTCCGGATTCTCAAGGGCATGCTGGCGGGCAGCGCCCGGAAGGGGACTTTCAAGCCGGCCGATCTGGCCCGCTACGCGGAGGCCTTCGCCAAGCCTGGAGCGCTTCGGAGCGCCATCAACTGGTACCGCGCGGCATTCCGAGGCGGATTGCCGTCGGTGCGGGAACTGCCGAAGATCGCGGCGCCGACATTGATCATCTGGGGGGACAGGGATTTCGCCCTAGGCAAGGAATTGACGCGGGGGATGCGGGCGTATTTCTCGGGCCCGTTCAGGATCACCTACCTGCCGGGCGTGAGTCACTGGGTCCAGCAGGAGGCTCCCGTGAAGGTGAACGCTCTGCTGACGCGCTTTCTCGCCGCGGGTGCCCGGCGGTGAAGCAGCTCACGGTGGTGGCGGTGGCGTTGTGGCTCGGCGCCATGGGCTTCTTTGCCTTCGTGGTCGCACCCGCGGCCTTCACGACCCTCGAGCGGGAGGCCGCCGGTCGGTTCGTGAGCGCGGTCTTCCCTCGCTATTACACGATCGGCCTGGCCCTCGGGTTAGCAGCCCTGGTGGGGCTCGGCGCGCGGTGGCTCGGGGGTGGGTGGCGGGGCTGGGATTGGCTGCCCGTGGGGCTTGTCCTGCTCATGCTCGCCCTGACGCTGTACGCGGGCGCGGTGGTCCTGCCTGCCGCCCACGCCGCGCGCGAAGCGATGCGGCAGGCCGGCATGGACCCGGCAGCCGCGGCGGGCTTCGCGCGGCTCCATCGCCTGTCGGGCATCCTCAACGGGATCGTGATGATCTCGGGTGTCCTGGTGCTCGTGCTCGAGATGGCGAGGCGCCGCTGAAGGGCTTCGAGCTACCGCCCGCTCAGGCCCCGCTGAGCGTGAGGCTCAGCAGCGCTCGCACCAGTTCGCCCGGTGGCACGGCCCCGCCCTGTGTAGCCGCCTGGAGCAGGCACCCCTCGGCCGCGCCCAGCATGACGGCGGCGACGGCGCCCGTATCGAGCTCCTTCCTGAACGCTCCCGCCGCCACGCCCGCCTGGAGAATCTCCTCGAGCGACAGCCGGAGCTGCTCGCGCTGCCAGGCCAGCGCCAGCCGGTGGTGCTTGTCGTGACGCGCCCGCATCCAGCCCGTCAGGAGCATCTCGGAGAAGTCAGGATCGCTCTGGCCGTAGGCGCCGAAGATGATCTCCATGGCGCCCTCGAGCCTGACCGCCGGGGGATCGCCGCCGCGAGCCACGCGTGCGACGGCGGCCACGATGGGCGCGAAGCGCTCCTCGAGCGCCTGAAGGCTCGCGGCGAGTGGTTGTGGCGCGTGCGGTGTCGCGGGCTTGCGGCCGGGAGCTTTCCGCTTCACGCTCCGAGTATCCCACGCTAGAATCCCTGACCATGGACTTCAAACTTTCTCCCGACCAGGAACGGTTCCGGGCGGAGCTCCGCGGCTGGCTCGAGGTCAATAGCCCAGGCGACTGGGGCAAGATCCGCGCCGGGCTCAAGACGCGGGAAGCGCAGGCCGAGTTCCTCGTCGGATGGCAGCGCAAGCTCCACGGTGCGGGCTACGTAGGGCTGCACTGGCCCACGGCCTATGGCGGGCGCGGCGCCACCGTGCTCGAGCAGGCGATTTTCTACGAGGAGATGGCGAGAGCGCACGCACCCGAGCTGCCCAACGCCATCGGCCTCGACATGGCTGGGCCGGCCATCATCGCCCACGCCAGCGAGAAACAGAAGCAGGCGCATCTGCCGAAGATCCTTTCGGCCGAGCACATCTTCTGCCAGGGTTTCTCCGAGCCCAACGCGGGCAGCGACCTGGCTGCGGTCGAGACGCGGGCTACACCGAAGAACGGCTACTACGTCATCAACGGCCAGAAGGTGTGGACCTCCTACGCCCACTACGCGAACTGGTGCATCCTGCTGACCCGCACCGACCCGCAGGCGCCGCGCCACAAGGGTCTGACGTTCTTCATCGTGGACATGGCGAGCCCCGGCTTCACGGTCAAGCCTCTCAGGCAGATGAACGGGGACGCGGAGTTCAACGAGCTGTACTTTGACAACCTCGAGGTGCCGGCCGAGAACGTCGTGGGGCGGGAGAACGGCGGCTGGGCGGTGGCCATCACGACGCTCATGTTCGAGCGCGGGCCGCGCGCCCTCTCCCGCCAGCTCATCCTGCGCCAGGGCATTGCCGAGCTGCTTGAGCTCGCCCGGGCGCGCGGTCGCGCGGCGGACCCGGTGATGCGGCAGCGGCTGGCCCAGGCCTACATCGACGCGGAGGCGCTCCGCTATGCCAACCTCCGCACCCTGACGCGTCTCATCCAGGGGGAACAGCCGGGACCGGAGGGGTCGGCGTCCAAGCTCTTCTTCAGCGAGACGTGGCAGCGGGTGCTGGAGCTGGGGCTGGAGATGCAGGGCCCCTATGCTGCGCTCTGGCAGGGGAGCCCGCGCGCGGTGGGCGACGGCTGGTGGCAATACCGGGCCCTCCGATCGCGTGGGGACACCATCGCGGGCGGCACCTCAGAGATCATGAGGAACATCCTGGCCGAGCGGGTTCTGGGACTTCCGAAGGACTAGACGGCCTTGCGGCCGGTCGGACACGCTCCTAGCGGGGCGGGGGCTGCGCGGGCGGTGGGTTGAGGGTCGGCGGCAGCTTCTGGGGAGCCAGCTTGAAGGACTGCTCGATCTCCGGCGAGCCCCGGCGCATCTGATCGGTGATGCGCGCCGCGTCCGTAGGGGTACCCACGACCCGCGGGGTGATCAGCAGAAGCAATTCCGTCTTCTCGATCTTCTCCTCGGTGGACCCGAAGAGGTAGCCCAGGACCGGGATGCGGTTCAGGAAGGGGATGCCGGTCCTGATCTGGGTCCGCTTGTTCTGGATCAGGCCCCCCAGGACCAGGGTCTGGTTGTTGAGCAGGACAACCGAGGTTTCCGCTTCCCGCTTGGTGAAGCGGGGGGAGTTGATCGGCGGGGGCTCCGGGGCACCCACCTCGTTCACCTCTTGCTTGACGTCGAGGGCCACCGTGCCCTGCTCGCCGATCCGGGGCGTGACGGTCAGGATGATACCCGCGTCCTTGTACTCGACCGTCTGCGTGATCGAGTTGCCCGTGCTGCCGCCTGCCGAGACCGGTACCTGCTGTGAGGTGACGATGGGCACCGAGGTCGAGACGTTGATGACCGCTTTCTTGTTCTCGCTGGTCATGATGGACGGGCTCGACAGGATATTGACCCTGTTCTCGGTGGCGAGCGCGTTCAACGCCGCGAGGAACTCGCTGGCCGCGAAGGTGAACACGTTGAACCCGAGCGGGACGATGCCGCCGCCGAGGCTTCCCCCGCCGGGGATCAACCCCGCGGGCGGCCGCGAGCGCAGGACGCCCGTCTGGGTATTGCTGATGTCGAAGCGCCCGCTCCGGACGGCCCATTCGATGCCGAGCTTCGTGTCATCCGTGAGCGTGACCTCGGCGGCCAGCACCTCGATCAGCACTTGCCGCGCCATGCGGTCGAGCTTCCGGATCGTCTCTTCGATGTCCTTCCAGAGGCGTGGATACGTCGTCACGATGATGGCGTTGGTGACCTCGTCCGAAATGAAGCGGAGATCCGTCACGGGTCCGCCGCCTTCGCCCGGCACCACGGGTCTTGCCGGCACGAGCAAGGGCGGCGCGGGCGGCGGTGGCGGCGGGGTGGTGAGCCCGCCCGGAGGCGCAACACGGACCGCCTGGATCGCCCGGTCGCCCCGGCCATAGATGGCATCGAGCGTGGCGGCGAGGTCCTTGGACTTGGTGTTCTCGACGAAGTAGATGAAGACGCGCTGGCCGCCGTAGATGTCCACGTCCAGCTTCTCGATCAGCTTGAGTATGGTCTCCATCTCCTGCTTGCGGGCATGGATCACGAGCGAGTTGGAGCGGCGCTCGGCGACGATGAGCGGTGGCCGCTCGGCGATTGGTCCTGCCTCCGGTTCCGGCGGGCGGGGAGGCATCGGCACGCCGGGCGCGGCCGGAGGCCGCGGGAGCGGGACCGGCAGTCCCGGGGCGACCGCGCCCACGCCCGTCCGGAGCCGGCCGCTGGCGAATATCTGGTTCAGGAGCTGCGCCAGCTCCTGAGCATCCGCGTTCCTGATCGGGATGATCTGCAGCTCGTCCACCGCGACCGCGACGTCTACCAGCTTCAGGATGTCGAGCACGCGGCGGATATTGGCGGCCGTGTCCGTGATGATGAGGAGGTTGGTCTCGCGGTGGGCCGATACGGCACCCTGCGCGGGCACGAAGGGACGGAGGAGATTGACCGCGTCCGCCGCGCCGATGTAGCGGAGCGGCACGATCTGGGTCAGGATCTCGTCGCCGGCGCGCGATGGGTCCGCGTCGCGCCCGACGACGGTCCGGACGGAAGCCTGCGGCGCGCCCTCGCGCGGGATGATCCGGTAGAGGCTGCCCGAGCGCACGGCCGTCAGGCCATTGACGTCGAGGATGGTCAGCAGCACGTTGAAGACGTCGTCGCTGGCGATCTTGCCGATGGTCTGGACCGTCACCTTCCGCCCCCGCGCTTGCGGCGCCAGCACGTAGTTGAAGCCCACGATCTCGGCGGCCGCCTGGATCACAACTTCGACGTCGGCATTGTCGAAGTTGAAAACGATGGTCCGCGGTGAGGAGGCTCCCGTTGTCGGCGGTGGTGAAGGCGCCTCCGTTGTTGCGGCTGCTGCCGGGGGCGACGTGGGATCGGGCGGACGCGCGGGGCCGATCGACAGCGGCGGCGGGGGCGCGGCCTGCGAGACAGCCGGCGGAGGGAGCGGCGAAGGCAGAGGCGGCACCGGCGGCAGCGGGACCGGCTCAGTGCGCACCTCGATGCGGGTCGGGGACGGCTGGGCGGCGCCCGCGGCCTTGCCGGCGCGTCCCGCGCCTAACGAGCTGCACCCCCCGAGCGCCAGCGCGACCAGCAGCAGCCACGCCGTCAGTCTCGGGCTACTCATAGCCCGGCTGCCCTAGAAGCGGCACGCGCCGCCTGAGCTGGGGAGGCGTTGAAGCGGGCGGAGTCGGAGGCGACGGTGGTGCCGGTGCCACTGCTGCAGCCGGAGGCCGCTGGCCCGGTGCCGCGCTGACCGTGGTCGCCCTGGGCTTGGACGGATCCCGCAGCAGGACTTCGAGGGGACCTTCAGGTCGCTCGATCACGACCTTGTCTTCGGCGATCTGCTGGATGCGGCCGCCGCCAATCATGTCGCCCACGGAGTAGCCAGCCACCCGCTTGGCGGCGGGGTCCTCGAGGAAGGCGCGGCTCTTGGCGCCGTCTATCACCACGCCGTGGAGGATAGGTTTGGCCACGGGCGCCGCAGCCACCGCCCTCTCGCTTCGGCCTGGGTTGAAGAGGTTCCGGGCCGCGATCACCGCGTAGCCCGAGAGGTCGGGCTCCACGCTCACCGATGCCGCGGCCGGCGGCGGCGCTGTCGCGGCCGGCGGCGCGGCTGGCGCAGGCAGCGCGCGTCTCACGATGAGCGTGCGCACGATGCCTGCCGCGAGCGCGATGCTCACGATGCCGAGCACGACGTTGAGGACTAGGAGCCGTCGCGACATGGTTAGTTGGTCCCCGCGCCCGCCGGCGGGGGCAGGAGGTAGCCTGCGACGGTCAGGGTGGTGAGGAGCTCCCGCGGCTGGCCGACGGCGACCACGCGGACCTTGATGTCCCGGACCGTGAGGAGCCTGGTCGTGCGCTCGATCTGGTAGAGCAAGGTCATGGTCTCTCGCATATTTCCGGTCACGGTCAGCTCTATCGGCACTTCCTGCAGCCCTGCCAGGTCGGCGGGCGGCAGCACGCGCTCGCTGCGCACGTCCACATTGGCCGCCGCTGCCACCTCTTTGACCAGCTTCTGAAGCTCCGACGCCGCCAACGGCGGGGTGGGCCCGGGGAGGAGGCGCGCGGCCTGCTCCTCGAAGCCCCGCCCGGCCTCGTTCAGCTCCTCGGTCAGCCGCGGCCGCTGCGCGATCAGCCGGCGCCGCGCCTCAAGCGTAGCCTCGCGCGCCGGCGCCAGCTCGGCCAGCTCACGGCCCCGGACGACCAGCGGCTCCACGACGTAGAGGTACAGGGCCACGACCAGCAGGCCGGCCACGGCGAGACCGATCAGGGTGCGCTCGCGACGGGTCAGGGTTGCCATCTTAGCGCCGCTCCCAGCTGGCGCGTAGCCGGAACTGCTCCTTGCCCTGTCCCTTGGTCACGGGCGAGGTGAACTCCACGCGGTCGAGCCAGGGCGAGGCCTCGAGCGTCGGGATGAGCTGGCTCGCGGCGCCGGCTTGACCGATGATCTCCACGCCCTGGCTGTCCATGTTGAGCGCCTGAAGCCAGGCGTCCTGCGGCAGGAGCTCGGTCAGGTCGCGCAGGAAGGGTAGGGCGCGCAGGCCATTGGCCTCCACGCTCTTCAGGGCTGCGACCAGCTTTTTCTTTTGCGCCACCTCCGCGGCGAGCCGCTGCACGGCCTTGACCTCGGGGTCGAGCCGCCGGATCTCCTGGGAGAGGAAGTTCACGTGCCGGTCGCGCTGATAGGCCTGCGCGCCCAGCAACCCCAGGCCGAGGATGGTCGTGAGGCCGAGCATGACCGCCGTGACGAGCTGGCCGCGAGAGACGCGTCGGGGCCGCAAGGCTGGTGACAGCAGATTGATGCGTGGGTGAGATGAGCCGACCGCCACGGCCAGGGCCAGCAGGCCGGTGCCGGCGTGCTCCTCGGGTAAAGTATCGGCCAGGGTCTGGATATCGGGCGCGTACGGGGGCTCCGAGACTGCGACGCCCAGCTCTGCCAGCGCGGGGGCCGAGAGGAAGCGGTCGGTCTCGTCGCCGGAGATCCACAGCGCCTGGCAATCGCGCCACCGGAGAAGCGGGAGGCTGCGCTGGATTTCCCGCACCAGCTCCTGCGGCGTCTCGGCCGGCACGGACCGACTCGAGCGCACGAGCCCGCGGCCCAGGAACACCAGGTCGGTGCGTCCGTCATGGCGATGCGCCCACACCGCGCGCCTGACCTCGACCTTGCGTGGCAGGAGCGCCCGCAGATCGTGGCAGGCGACGGACACCGCACGAGGACGGCGCTGGGCCTCGCGCAGCAGCCGGAGAGCCTGATCCACCCTGCGCGACTCGCACGCGCCGACCAGCACCCTGAGCGGCCCATCCGCACTTCCCGCGTTGATGCTCCAGTCGCTGACCATGTCCTCGGGCGGGAAGGGGACATAGAGCTCAAGCTCGAAGCGCACCATCTGCCCGAAGTTGCCTTCGCCGGTTCGCGGCAGCTCCAGCACCTTGACTACCACGAGGCTCCGGTCGAGGCCCACTCGAAGCCGGCGCTGCTTGTAGCCGTGGCGGTCAAGCTCGCCTGCCAGACGGGCTGCCGGATTGTCCCCACTGTCGAGCGCGAGGCATTCGAGCTCCCCGCGCGCGGAGACGACGGCCAGCGTCAGCCGGTTCTCGTCCATCAAGAGTCCCGCGCGCGGTCTCATCGCTCGGCCGGGCGCCACGACAGGATGGCCACCCGGATCGCGGGCGCCGCCCGACCGGTCGGCTGGCCCGTGCGGCGCTGGACGATGGCCACGATACGAGCCCGCGGCTCCCCGGCGGTCAGCCCCTCAGCCTCGATCCTGAAGGTCGCGCTCCCAACCGCGAGGCCCCGGCCGGCAAAGCGCGGGGGCACGGTGGTATAGGGCTGGCGGGTGCGAGTCTGGGTGATGTCCCCGACCTCGGCGTCGGAGAGCCCGAGGGTCTTGAGTACGGGCCCGGGCGCCGTGTTTATGTTCACGGTGCCTCGTCCTGCAACCGTGACGAGGTCGACCAGCCCCGGCTGTCCCTTCGCACCCGTGTAGATCTCGCGCGTCACGCCGCGGATCTGGAGCAGCTCGGCCGTGTCCTGGAGCGCGCCGTTTCGCGCGCGGTAGGGAACCGGCAGCTTGAGATAGAAGTCCTCGCTCTCCGCGCCATTGAGCCGGTGGAGCTCGTCGGCGTCCTTCCAGTCCTGGAGGGAATCGTTGATGATGTCGCGCGCCTGCTTGTCGACGCCGATGGCCGCCAGTAGACGGTCCACGCGGTCCGGCGGCGCCGAATTGAGATTGATCCGCGACTCCTCGTCCATTATCCGGTACGAGAACTCGCCCGTGCCGAGGGCCACGCGCTCGCGGGGTAGCTTGGGGAGCTTGACGGGAAGGCCCGAGCCATCCGGCGCGAGAAAGAAGACAAGCGTGCCGTCCTCGTCAAGGGCCTGGACGCCGCCCGGGCCCAGGATCTCTCGTATGGCCTGCTGGACAGCACCTTCGGCGAGATGTGTCGCCACGATGCCGTCCTTGTACGAGCGGACCATGGAGGCTTCGAGGCGCATGGACACAGCGAGCTCCGTTACCACGACGGCCAGGAGCGCCAAGACGAGCATCACCGCCAGGAGGGCGAAGCCACGCTCATTGCTCACGGCGTGGCCACCGGCAGCGAGACGAGGAGCGGCGCCTGCTGGACGCTCTGCCCGGCCTGAACGATGGTCAGCGTCACCTCCGCCGCCAGCGGGAAAGCCTTTTCCTTGTCTGCATCCCACCTCTCAGTCCAAGTTCGATCGGAATCTCGGAGGTACCGAAACGCGACGGCCGTGACGGTGCCATCCACGACCGCGGGCGACAGGCGCTCGAAGGGCTTGTCGTTCGGCAGCGGCTTCTGGCGGATGGCAAGCCCGGCGCCCGCGTCGTGCGAGAGCGTCACCGCCGTATACGCGATGGGCTCGGCTGCCGGGAAAGGCGGCGCTGTCGTAACGAAGGCCACCCTGTCGGGTTCGCCCTCGAAGAGGAGATGCGCAGGCTCCCGGCCTGTGGCCGGAACCTGGTACGGGTGCGCGGCGGCCAGGGTACGGGTGACGATCTGGGTGATGCTCCGGGTGCGCTGAAGGGCTTCGGCACGCCCGTCGCCCCGCTGCCAGGCGGCCAGCCCCACGCGCAGCCCCGAGAACATGACTACGAGGAGCGTGGCCGCTATGGTGAGAGCGATCACCACCTCGACCAGAGTGAAGCCCGGCGGCCGTACGCGAGTCATGGTGTGGCCGCTGAGGCTTGCGAAAGGCGGAGAGTTGCCACCTCGACGGTCCGTCCGCCGTCCCAGCGGACGGCGACCGAGAGAGAGAAAACCCGCGGCGCCGTGCTGCCGGCCGGAGCCGGCTCATCCGGAATCGCCACGAGGCGCGCTCGGCGCTCCCAGGTGAACCGGCCCTCCTGACCGGTCTCTATGCCCTCGATCGAAGCCTCCGAGGCCCGTACGAGGCGGTCGGCAAGAAGCGAGGCCTCCTGGTGATCGCTCGAGAGCTTCAGGAGCCGGAGGCCCTGCGAGGCGAGCTGGATGAGCGTCACGACGGCTACGCTCAGGATGACCATGGCCACGAGGACCTCGAGAAGCGTGAAGCCCGCGCTGTGCCGACGGTTCATGGGTCGACGCGTTGGGTGGCAACGCGCCCGGTCAGGGCATCCAATGTGATGAGGTACGCATGGCGGCCGGGCATCTCGACGCGGAGCCGGGCGCCGCTGGACAGGCCCTGCGGCTGGAAGCTGATCACGCGGGCGGGCGGATCGGCTGTCACTCGTAGGCCCGGTGGGAGCCGCCGGATCGCGGGCACCGCATCACCGCTCCGCAACTCCACGAGACCCTCTTCCGTGTTCACCCGCACCTCGTAGGGCCGGTTGCGCGTGACCGCGTGCTCGCGGGCGGCGCGCAGAAGGCTCGCGATGCCCGCCGCCTCCGCCCGGGTCCGCACCGTGTCCACGCCCCGCGCTATCGAAGGCGCGGCCACGCTCACGGCCAGTGCCAGGACGAAGAGCGTCACGGCCAGCTCGATGAGGGTGAAACCGCGCTTCACTTGACCGACCATGACGCGACGTCGGCGTTCTCGCCGTCGCCGCCAGGCGCGCCGTCGGCGCCGAGACTCCAGATGTCGAAGTCGTCGTGATCGCCCGGGCAGCACTTGTACTGGTAAGGCTTGCCCCAGGGATCCGCCGGAACCGCGTTCTTCTTCAGGTAGGGGCCGTTCCAGTTGGGGACATTCGAGTTGCGCACGAGCGCCTCCAGTCCGGCGGCGGAGGCGGGATAGGAGCCCACGTCGAGGCGGTACTGGTCGAGGGCGGCGCTGAAGAGCTCGATCTGCGCGCGCGCCGCGGCCAGCTTGGACTGGCCGATGCGGCCGAAGAGGCGAGGGCCCACGAGGCCGGCCAGGAGGCCCAGGATGATGATGACGACCAGGAGTTCGATCAGCGAAAAGCCGCAGGAATTGCCCAGGGAGCGGAGCCCCGCCCGCAGGGCTCGACGCGTACCGCGTAAGTGGGTCATCCTGATAGGATTCTTGCCAAATCGTGGGCCCCCGTCAACGGACGCGCGGCATTAGATGGGGATGTCGGTGATTGAAAGGATGGCCATGAGCATGGCCACCACGATGAAACCCACGACGAGCCCCATGAGCAGGATGATGCCCGGTTCCACCAGGGCGATGAGGCGCTTGACCACCTTGCGCGTGTCGGCCTCGAAGGTGGCGCCGACCTTGAGCAGCATCTCTTCGAGCCGTCCCGTCTCCTCGCCGACCCTGACCATGTGGACCGCAAGCGGGGGAAAGGTCTTGGTTTCTTCCATCGGCCTTGACAGGCCCGCGCCGCGCCTCACCCCGTCGCTCAAGCTCTCGACGGCGCGCGCTATGGCCTGGTTGCCCATCATCTCCTTCACGACGCCCAAGGCGGCCAGCATGGGCACCCCGCTCCGGAGGAGCGTGCCCGTGATGCGGGCGAAGCGCGCGACCTCGGTCTGGAGAATGACAGGGCCGATGACGGGAAGTCCGAGCAGGCGCTGATCCGCCTGGAGGCGCCCGGCGGCCGATGACAACCAGACCCGGAGCGCCAGCACGATGCCGAGCCCCGCGCCGGCGAGAGCCCACCAGTAATGCCTCAGCCAGGCGCTCAGCGAGAGGAGGACCTGCGTGGGCCAGGGAATGGTGCTGCCAAGATCGCGGAAGATGTCGGCGAAGCGCGGGATGACGAATGTCATAAGAAAAACCACGGCCGCGGCGCCCACCCCGGCGAGGAGGCTCGGGTAGATGAGAGCGGAGACGAGGGTGTCCCGAAATTCCTGGGCTTCCTCGAGGAACTCGGCCAAGCGGCGGAGCGTGGCCTCGAGCACGCCGCCCCGCTCGCCCGCCCGGACCATATTAACGTAGAGGCGCGAGAAGGGACGGGGGTGGTGCTTGGCGAGCGCTTCGCCCAGGGAGGAGCCGCCGCGCACGCTGCGCAGGACATCGGCCGTGATGGCGCGCAGGCGCGGATTGGGCGCCAGCTCTTCCTGGATGCCGAGGGCTCGGTCGAGGGGGAGGCCGGTCTCGAGGAGCGTGGCCAGCTGCTGGGTGAAGGCGACCAGCTCGGGACCCGCGACGCGGCGCTGGCGCAGAGCAGGCCACGACAGGCCGGCGAAGCCCGGGCGCTCTTCCTGGGGGGCGACCTGGATGGGGAAATAGGCGTCGCGCTGGAGGCGCTCGACGACGCTCCGCGCGTCGGGGGCTTCCATGACGCCGTCTATGGTTTGCCCCCGCTGATCCGCCGCTTTATAGATGAAGACCGGCACGCTGCCTCTCTCTCGCCCCCTCACCCTACCCTCTCCCCCATTGGGGGGGGAGGGAATCGGTCGGGAGCCTCTGCTCTGCATGTGACCCCGTGGGGGCCCTTGCATCCCGTTCTATTGCACCCCCTCTCCCCTCTGGGGAGAGGGTAGGGTGAGGGGGCTACGTGTCTTCCTGCGTGACGCGCAGGATTTCTTCGACCGTGGTGATGCCCGCCCGCGCCTTGGCCCAGCCATCGTCGCGCAAACTCACCATGCCGTGCTCGATCGCGTGGCGCCGGATCACCCCCGAGGGCCGCTTGTTCAGGATGAGCCCGCGAGCCTCCTCGGTGATCACGAAGAGCTCGTAGATGCCCGTGCGGCCGCGGTACCCGGTCCCGTGGCAGTTGTCGCAGCCTTTGCCCCGCGAGAGATCGATCCCAGTCCCGTCGGTGACGCCGATGGCCAGGAGATCGCCCGCATCCGGCTGATACGGCGCCTGGCACCCGGTGCAGATGGTTCGCACGAGGCGTTGGGCCAGCACGCAGTTGAGCACAGAGGCCACGAGATACGACTCGGCGCCCATGTCCTGCAGCCGCGTGACGGCGCCGGGCGCGTCATTGGTATGCAAGGTCGAGAACACCAGATGCCCGGTCAGCGCCGCTTGGATCGAGATCTCGGCTGTCTCGAGGTCACGGATCTCGCCCACCATGATGACGTCCGGATCCTGGCGCACGATATGGCGGAGCCCGGTGGCGAACGAGAGCCCGATCTTCGGCCGGACGGGGATCTGGTTGACCCCCGCCAGCTGGTACTCGACCGGGTCCTCGATCGTGATGATCTTCTTCTCCGGCGAATTGATCTTGTCGAGGGCGGCGTAGAGCGTCGTGGTCTTTCCCGACCCGGTCGGCCCGGACACCAGCAAGATCCCGTGCGGGCGCCGGATCAGGCTGTTGAAGGTCTCGGCCACCTTCGGAGAGAAGCCCAGGCGATGGAAGGGCAGGAATACCGACGAGCGGTCCAGGAGGCGCAGCACCAACGACTCGCCGTGGACGGTCGGCACCGTGGACACGCGGATGTCCACCCGGCGGTCGCCGGCCGTCACCCGGATGCGCCCGTCCTGGGGCAGGCGCCGCTCGGCGATGTTCATCTCCGCCATCAGCTTGATGCGCGACGTCAACGCGGCTTGCAGCCGCCGGGGCGGCGACTCCCGGTCGTAGAGGAGGCCATCGATACGGTACCGGATCCGCAACTGCTCCTCGAACGGCTCGACGTGGATGTCCGAGGCCTCGGCGGCCACCGCCTCATCGATCAGCAGGCTGACCAGGCGGACGACGGGGGCCTCAAAGGCCATGTCGCGGAGCTGATTGACGTCCTCTTCGCGGTTGCCTTCGCCGCCGGCTTCCGAGGATCCCATGCCTTCGACGATCTTCTGGAGAGGAGTGGAGGCGCCGTAGGCGCGCTCGATGGCCTCGAGGATGGCGCCCGGCGGCGCCACGCAGAGAGTGACCCGGAGCCCCAAGGTCTGCCGGAGCTCGTCCAGGAGCAGGGGATTGGCCGGATCGGCCGTGGCCACCGTGACCGTGGTGTCGTCGAGGGCCACGGGGCAGGCCGTGTACTGGCGGAGGTACTTGGGGGAGAGGTTCTTCACGATGGGCGGCGTGGTTGGCAATTCCCCTGCCGCCAGGTAGGCAAGGCCATGCTGCTCGGCGACGGCGCGCAGCACCTCTTCCTGCGAGGCCGCCCCCATCGCCACCAGAGCCTCGCCGAGCCGCTCGCGCTCGTGCTTCGCGCGCACCAAGGCGTCCTGTAGGGTCTCCGGCCCGATGATCCGGCGCCCCAGGAGGATCTGGCCCAGCCGCTGGGCCGCGGTCACGAGCTTCTCGTTTGCCACGGTATGTGAAGTATCGGCCCTCGGCGTGAGGGCCGTCAACCTTTCTCCTTTGAAGGCGGATCCATCACCGGGCGGCGGAACGCCGACGCGACTCGTCCAGCCCCGTAGTGAATAAGTCTGCGAATCTAGGCAGTTCCAAGGCTCCCAAGAGCGGGCTTGTCACGAACCGCCCCGCGGGGCGCTCTCTTTCTGCTTCAGCTCTGCGAGGTCGCGCTCGAGGATCTCGCGCCGGCCGCGCTCGTCGGTGAGTCCCGCCTCGATCCGGCGCAGGGTCTACGTGATCGCCTGGTACTCCTGCTCGAGTCGCTCGAATCGCTGGTAGATCTCATCGAAGTGCCCGGCCATGTCCTGTCGCAGCTCGGTCAAGCGGCGGTCCGCCTCGTGGGCGGCGCTATCTCTTCAGGAAGGCGAGCACCTCGCCCTTGAAGGCGTCGAAGTCCCCGAGGCGTCCGCGCACCGTCTCGAACACGAGCTCGTCGTTGATGCGCCCGTACTCGTGGCCCAGGAGGGTGCCGAGCCCTTTCATGCGCCGAAGGGTGGCGGCCATGGGCCCCGAGATCGCGCCGTGTCGAGAGAGTCTCTCGAAGAGGTCGTCCTCCTCGCCCGGCAGCCCCAGCCGGAGCCCCACCACCAGCAGGGCGCAGATGTCGATGACGGCTTCCACGGACACCTGGATCAGTCGCTCGCAGGCGCGCTTCGTCTCGGTGCGCTGATAGGCCTCGAACCGATCCGGCGCCACGGCCCGGCGCTCGCCCAGGTATCCCTCGAGCTCGTCGAGCTTGGCGAGCACCCGGTCCCGGTCAACCACGCAGGACCTCATCGAGGTGAGGTACCGGCGGTGGATGTGGCGGAAGCCCTCCCAGGCCCGCGCCGTGCGGATGGCGACGGCATAGAGGGCCTCCTCGTCCCGCGCGTAGAGGACCACGCCTTCTTTGAGGACCCGGCTGCGGATGTGAAGCGGCAGCGCCTGGAAGATCGCTACGTCGAGGTTTGCCACCGCCACGTACTCGAGCCGCTTCTCCGCCCGGTCGCGATCAGAGCGCGGTTCCGCCCCGAGCACGAGACAGACGTCGAAGTCCGAGCTGGGGGCAGCGTCTCCGCGGGCGCGGCTCCCGAAGAGGAGCACCGCGAGCACGTCGGGGTCCGTCTTGGCGCGGGCGACGAGGCGGGCGAGGGCAGGCGGGGCGCTGGCGTCCATGCGCGCATGATACGTGGGCGGCCGAGGAGTGGTCAAACCACGCCGGGCGCTCTAACGTCCGAGGCGCTGCTCGATCTCCTCAATCCGGGACTGGAGCGCAGCCACGTGCTGCTTCAGCTCCGCGAGGGCGCGCTCGAGGATCTCGCGCCGACCGCGCTCGTCGGCGAGCCCCGCCTCGATCCGGCGCAGGGCCTGCGTGATCGCGTGGTACTCCTGCTCGAGTAGCTCGAATCGGTGGTAGATCTCATCGAAGTGCCCGAGGATCTCCTGTCGCAGCTCGGTGAAGCGGAGGTCTACCTCGTCGAACCGGCGGTCCATCTCGGTGAACCGGCGATACACTTCGCCGAACCGGCCGTTCACCTCATCGAACCGGCCGTTCACCTCGCCGAACCGGCGGTCGATCTCGGTGAACTGACGTCCCAGGAATTCGACGAGCTGCTGGTACTCGGTCGAGGTCATGGTCCATGTCTATCCCAGGTCCAGGCTCTGTTCAAGTGTGTCTAGCTGTGGACAGGCGGACGCGCGGCGATTCGTGGTTGCCCTGGCGCGCCCCCCGGTCGCGTTCACCGCGAAGTTGACCTGCCCGTTGTGAGCCGCCTGGTCCCGGAGATCCACGTCCACCTCGTCGCCGCCATCTCTAACGGCCTCATCGTCGAGTACATGCCGTGGACGCTCCGGCTCTTCGAGGAGACGCCCGGAAGGGAGGCGGTACAGGAGAGTCTTACGCCAGTTGATGCCCTCTTCGTCGGCGCTGTGGACCGCCGCGCCCCGCTGGCCGCCGGGGCGGGCGCAGCTATGAAGCTCGGACGAGACCTATGGTAAGCTGCATTCCCGCCGCTCGCGCGGCCCTGTGGATTAGAGGCAGGGACGGCATCCGCAGCGTTCCTGTCATCTCCTCGGTGGAGGGCAAGCATCTGGTTGTTCTGGTCGTCAGGATCGGCCACCGGAAGGAAGTGTATGAGAATGTGAGGGTGCAGGCGAGTCGAGTGTTGTTGTGGAGGCAGCGCAAGAAGAGGAGGGCCGCATGAAAGTTCACGTGGTGCTCGAACCGAGCGACGAGGGAGGGTACACGGTCGTCGTACCGGCGCTTCCGGGCTGCGTCAGCGAGGGAGACACCAGGGAGGAAGCCCTTCGGAACATCGAAGAGGCCATCCGGCTGTATCTCGAACCTGTGGAAGACGACTCCGGGTTCGCTCCAGACGCCGAGGTTGTCGAGATAGCCGTGTGACGAAGGTCCCGAGCCTCAACTTCGATGTTGTCGTCCGGGCCCTTCGTCGCGGCGGCTGGGTGATCGTGCGCCAACGAGGGAGCCACATCAGACTCCAGAAGCACACCCCCGAGGAAACCCTGAAGGTGACGGTTCCAGCCCATCGTCCGATCAAGCGGTCCACGCTGTCCCACTTGCTCAAGCACACCCGGTTGTCGGTCGAGGAGTTCAACACCCTCCTCTGACGGCCCCGGGGGGAGAGGGGCAGGCGGAGCACGCTCGCGAATAAGTTGGCCAGGCGACATAGGCAAGCGGCTGCAGACTTGCCGCAAGACGTTCCAACCGGCCGCACACGCGTATTGTCCCGCGCGCGTGACTTGAGCGCGGCGAGCGCTTTCCTCGCCTCGTCCTGACCGGGGACGGGCGCGGCGGCGATGGCGAGCGCCTGATCGAACTGCCCCGAGGCGGCGTGGAGGCCGCCGAGCTGGAGACAGCGCCCGGCCGGCCGCGGGTCGAGGGCGATGGCCTCGAGGTACGTGGCCTCGGCCGGCTTGCTCTCGCGCCGCACGAGGTGCGCGGGCATCAGCAGTTCCGCATCACCCACAGGGAGGGTGTGCGGTGGTCCTCTCCCAGGAGGACTACGACAGCCTGCTGGAGACGTTGGAGCTCCTGTCCACCCCCGGCTTGCTCAAGAGTGTGCGGCTCGCCCGCCGGGAGATTGCTCGCGGGGAAACCTTCTCGCTCGATGAGGTGCTCGGCGCGCGATGAGCGCGCGCTGGGACGTGCGGTTTACCAGCCAAGCTCAGGGACATCCTCCGCATCGTCTACAGCCTGGACGAGAAGCCCCGCATCATCTACATCGAGCGAGCGAAGACGCACTACGGGGACTGACGCGCTTCGTGAGCGGGCGGCCCTGCACTATCCCGACGAGCGCCCGGCATGAAAATGAGCTGGGCGGGCCGGGCCGTACTTGGTCGGCAGATCGACCCCTTGCCTGGCCGGTGTTCCCTTCCTTTGTCGAGCGCACGAAGGTGTCCCACTCGATGGTCTCGCCGGTCAGGAGCCGGACGTCCATGCGGGGCCTCACCCCTGACCCTGCCCTCTGGACTTGCATATCAAGCGGGCCACCACCGCGAGGAGGCGGGCGGATGGGATACGAGATGAGGCGCGCGGCATGAGAGGCGCGTGGCTCCGCTGGGGGCTCGTCGCCGCGTGGGCGGCCGTGGTGCTGGCCTTCGGGGGCACGACGATCTTCCCCGATCAGGGGCAGGTGCCGCGGCTCCTGCTCCGCAAGGCCGCCCACCTCGGCCTCTATGGCATGCTCGGCCTCCTCTGCTACGTGGCGCTCGCGCCGCGCGACCGCCGCCGTCGGGCCGGGGCGGGGCGCGTGCTCGCCGCGGTCGCGCTGGTGGTGGCGATCGCGGCGGCGGACGAGTGGCATCAGCGCTTCGTCCGGGGGCGCTACGCGCGCGCGTACGACGTGGGCCTCGACGCCCTCGGCGGCGCGGCGGGCCTCCTCGCCGCCCGCTTCGGCCTCGGCGCCCGGGCCGGCGGCGGCGAGCAGGGAACGCCCAGGGGGCGGTAGGGGAGCAGGGGAGACAGGCAACTGACGGCACTGCTTGGCCGCCAAGTCGGGTACCATGTCCTCCGATGCCATCTGACAAGTTGAGGTGCCGACGATGATTCGACGCTACGTGGACGAAGCCCTGCACCGGGCGCGGTACGACAAGCTCGATGACGGGAGCTTCTGTGCTGAAGTGCCGCCGCTCCGGGGGGTGCTCGCGACCGGACGCACGCTCGAGGCCTGCCGGGAGGAGCTGGGCGAGGTGGTCGAGGAGTGGGTGCTCGTGCGCGTGGCGCAGGGGCTCAGCGTGCCTCCCCTCCGGAGCCTGACGGTGAGGGTGAAGAAGGCCGGCTGATGCCGGCGTGGGGGCCGATCCCACGCCGAGCACTGATCCGTGGGCTGCGGGCTCTCGGCTTCGGTGGTCCCTTCTCGGGTGGGAAGCACCAGTTCATGGTGCGCGGCGACCTCGTCCTGACGATTCCGAATCCGCACGGCCAGGACATCGGCGTGGGGCTGCTCGCGCGGGTTCTCCGCCAAGCCGGCGTGACCAGGGCGCAGTGGGAGCGGATCTGATCATCGCGCTGCGTTGCTGCAAGCTGAGCGGTATATCCCGCGGCTCCGTTGGCCCTCTGGGGCTGATCTTTCTTGGACGCCCCGGCCCGGTCTTACGCGGCCCGCCGCTTCAACCACCGCTTCCGGCCCCCCACTCCTACGCCAACAAGCGCGGTCCCAGCCAGGAGAAGCGTGGTGGGTTCCGGAACCGGTTGCAGCGTGATGTCTTGCGAAAGTACCTGACCCGACGCGGAGCCGTTAGCCTTTATGCTGGATGCGAGATTCCCCGTAAACAGATCTCCCTCAACCTCCACAAGGAAGATCCACGGATACACAGGTCCGAGCGCCAAGGCGTTGTCGCTGTGCGAGCACGCCCACCCCTCGCCACCTTTTGAACACCCTTTACTGTTGATGCCACGGTTATCGAGAACTGTCGCTTCATCGCTGCCCAGGAAGGGGGTCGCCGACCTGGGCCGAGACCATGCCCAGGTGGTACAGATCTCGAGCGTATCGACCATTGGACATCGCCCGAGAGAGTGGCTCGAGCTAAGCTGCGACAGGTTGACCAGGCGGCGAGGCAGGGAAGCCACCACCCGATGAGACTACCCAACGGAGACCGGGCAGAGCTAGGGACGAAGCTCGAAGACTACACGCTCAACATGCTGCACCGCGAGGGTCGACACAAGGCGCGTGGAGTTGACCCGGTTTCGTGGACACTGCAGATCGCACGAAAGTGCGGTAGGAGTGTTCCATGGCCAAGCGCAAGCGGCGGGCGTTCACGGAGGAGTTCAAGGCTGAGACGGTGCGGTTGATCCGCGAGAGCGGGAAGTCCATCGCGGTGGTGGCCCGGGAGCTGGGCCTCACCGAGAGTGCGGTGCGGGTCTGGGTCCGGCAGGCCGGGATCGATGCGGGCCACGGGCCAGCGGGCGCGCTCACGACCGAGGAGCGGGAGGAGCTCGGCCGCTTGCGGCGCGAGCTGCGGACGGCGCGGATGGAGCGCGACATCCTAAAAAAAGCGACGGCCTTCTTCGCCAAGGAGAGCGAGTGAGATTCGCCTTCATCGCGGCGGAGAAGGCCACCTACCCGGTGCGAGTGCTGTGCCGGACGCTGGAGGTGTCGCGGGCGGGCTTCTACGCGTGGCACACGCGGCCCGCGGCACCCCGGACCCAGCAGGATCAGCGGCTCGGGGTCGAGATTCAGGCGATTCACGCTGAGAGCCGCCAGCGCTATGGCAGTCCGCGGGTGCACGCCGAGCTCCGGGACCGCGGGCAGCGGGTGGGCTGCAAGCGAGTGGCTCGCTTGATGCGTGCGCATGGGCTCTGCGCCCGCCGGCGGCGCCGGTTTCGGATCACGACCGACTCCAATCATCCCCTGGCCGTCGCCCCCAACGTCTTGGCCCGGCACTTCACCGTCCCCGCGCCCGACACGGCGTGGGTCACCGACATCACCTATCTCTGGACCCAGGAGGGCTGGCTGTACCTGGCCGTGATCCTCGATCTCTTCTCGCGCGCCGTCGTGGGCTGGGCCCTGAGCGCGCGGATCACCCGGCACCTCACCCTGCAGGCGTTGACCATGGCCCTCGGCCGACGGCGCCCCCCGCAGGGGCTGCTCCATCACTCGGATCGGGGCAGCCAGTACGCCAGCGCCGACTATCGCCGCGCCCTGCGGGTCCACGGGATCGTCTGCAGTATGAGCCGGCGCGGCAACTGCTGGGATAACGCCGTGGCCGAGAGCTTCTTCGCCACGGTGAAGGTCGAGCTGGCGCACGACGCGGCCTGGGCCACACGCACGCACGCGCGCGGCGAGGTCTTTGGATACATCGAGCAGTTCTACAACGGCCAGCGGCGGCATTCCGCGCTCGGCTACCTGAGCCCGCTCGCGTTCGAGCGCCGGTGGGTCCGGGAGGGGGGCACGACGCCGGGGGCCGCGTTGCCGGCCCTCGCAGGGGAGGCGTCCGCGAAACCGAGGGCCGTAGAGGCTCTCACAGCCACGCGGAGGAGGGGGGCCGCTATCTCGGTATCCCCCTCGGCGCCCTCCGTGACCCTCATCAGCAGCATCCCTGGTATCCTCGAGCCTGCTCCGCCGACACCGGTCGGCACCCGAGCAGCGTGTCTCCTCACCCCTTAACCGCTGTGTCTACGGAACCGGGGCAGGTCCACTCTCCCCTGAGCGGGGAGGGTGTCGCTGAGGAGGATCTTCACGATGCGCCGGGCGGCCTGGCCATCCCAGAGCTCGTGAAGCTCGCCCTTGGGCCACTGCCCGTCGGCGGCGCGGCGCCAGTGCGTGTAGATCGCGTGGGGCTCGACTCCGACGACCCGGTTGGTCCCGCAGCGCACCGTGATCGGGCGCTCCGTGTTCTCGCGCAGGGTGAGGCACGGGACACCGAGCGCCGTGGTCTCCTCCTGAATCCAGCCTGAGTCGGTCAGCACACGGCGCGCATTGGCCATGAGCTGCAGGAAAGCCAGATAGGGCAGGGGATCCACGAGCCGGAGGTTGGGCATGGCCGGCACATAGACGCCGGACGTGACCATCCGACGGTAGGGGTATACTGACGCCATGAACGCGCACCTGCTGGCGAAGGCCCTAAAGCTAAGCCCCGACGATCGGCTGCGCCTGATTGAGGCGCTGTGGGAGACGTTCTCCGAGGAGGACATCCCTGTCACACCCGAGGAGCGTGCCCTTCTTGATGCTCGGCTGGCCGATCTCGGGGCGAATCCTGGGGATCAGAGTCCCTGGTCGGAAGTTAGAGCCCATCTCGAACAGCGGCGTCCTTGACACTTCCCGTCTTCCTCCGTCGAGCAGCCGAGCTCGACTGAGCAGCGATCGAGGACTGGTATGACAGTCAGCGTCAGGGCCTTGGTGGTGAGTTTCGGGAAACGGTCGGCGACGCAATCGCGCGCATCGCGGATAGCCCGCTCGGCGACCCGGAACGCTACCGCGGAGCCCGCCGTGTTCTTCTCCGACGATTCCCCTACGTCCTCTGGTACCGATCGTTTGAAGACTTCGTAGTTGTCCTGGCATGCGTTCACGGCAAGCGTGATTCCCGCGAGGTCCGTGCTCGGCTTCGCGGGGACGTCTAACTCCAGGTTGCAGCGGCCGGCGCCTCGCGTTGCTCGGCCCCGCCGCTGAACCTGCGCGTTCGGCGACTGGTCGGAGCGGGAGCCACAATGAGCGGAAGGGCGTTACTCGGGGAGGGAGCGGGGCGATGCGCACCTTGCCGGATGAAGCAGTAGAAGATTTCTTCAAGATCGCGGTGGAAGCGCTGGAGAAGGCAGATGAACTGGTCCGCGGTGGGATGCAGGAGGCGCGCCAACGGCACAACTTCTACGCAGAGCGTCGCCTGGGTCTTGCCTCACAGCGAGAGGAAGGCGCAGGCTGGACGATTTTCCGCGCGATGCTACGGCTAAACTATCCCGGCAAAAATGCTGTTGAGGTGTTGTGGGAAGAACCATACCCGGACGGAAGGCGTGCCGACTTTCTCTTCCGACTGCGCGATTCCAGCGGAGCAATGCGCGTGGCCGCTTGCGTCGAATTGAAGTGGGGGAGACTACCGTCCAGGCGTGATAAGTAACGATATCTCAAAGATGCGAGAGAACTATCCAGGGTCCGCTCAACCGTCAGGGTGATTCCACCGCTCGTGGCTTCCCGTCTGGCGCCGCCGGACGAACCCAAGCCGGCGCGCCACTCGCTGGAAGTCCAGCGCAGTGGCGCTAGGCATTCACGATTTCGGTGGTGTCCTCGGGGAGCTGGGTTCCTCGCTCGAGGAATTCCTCGGCGATCATGTTGAAGACGTGGCTCAGCTCCGCCAAGGCCTCCTCGCGGGTCGGCATCAGCGCGTAACACCCCGCGATGGCCGGTACCTCGGCGACCCAGGATCCGTCGCCCTGGCGATAAAGGACGATCTTGTAGACGTCCAGGCTCCTGTCCTGACCCATGGTTCGAGTGTAGCAGTGAGCGTGATGGCATGATCGGCGCCGGTGCCCGTCTCGATCTCGCCTGCGAGTATCATGTCCGCCGGGGCGCCAGATCGGTCCGTTGCACGGTGGTCAAGAGATCGGGCCGCCCCTCTTCTACAAGATCCTGCGCCAGGGCTTGCCTCGGGGCCCGAGAGCGACTACAATTTTGGCATATGAGCCATACGATCACCGTTCGTGTTCCCAAGGAGCTTGCGGCTTGGCTGGAGCAGGTCGCGGCGAAGACCGGCGTTCCCCAGGGCAAGATTGTTCGCGACCAGCTCGAGAGGGCCAAGGCCGGGAGCCCCCGGCAGTCGTTCATGCGGCTGGCCGGCTCGGTTCGGGGCCCGCGGGACCTGTCCTCCCGTAAGGGGTTCGCGCGTTCGTGAGGGGCATTGCGGATACCGGGTTCCTCGTCGCGTTCGCCAACCGCAACGATCGCCATCACCAATGGGCGGTTGGCGTGGCTGAGCAGGTCAGCGAGCCCCTCTTGACCTGTGAGGCGGTCCTGGCAGAAACGGGGTTTCACCTGCGAAGCGTTTCGGTCGTCCTCGCGATGCTGCAGGAGGGGCTCATTGCTCTGGCCTTCGACTGCCGGGAGCACATCCCCCAGCTCGCCGCGCTCGCCAAGCGATACGCCGATCGGCAGCCCGACCTCGCGGACCTCTGCCTCGTTCGCATGAGCGAGCTCTATCCCGGCCACAGCGTGCTCACCGTTGACCGCGCTGACTTCCGCGTCTACCGGCGCAACAAGCGCGAGACCATCCCCTTAATCTGCCCACCGGCTCTCTGAGCGGGCGCAGAGTGGGCAGCGGGGCTTGTGCGGCTCAACCGAGGGCGAGGAACGCCGTCTCGGGGTCCTCGTTGAATGCGAGGATCGCGGGCTGGTGGACCCGAAGCAACCCCAAGATGTCGTCAGTCGACGAGTTCCCGTGACGAATCCAGATCACCTTTGGGGGTGTTCCAAACAGGAAGCTCCGCTGGCGAAAATCCGCATCTTTGGTGACGATGACGAAGGTGTGTTCGGCCGCGTATCGCCAGACGGACTCGTCGTCCGCGCGTTCCAGCCCAACGTCGCGAACGTCCGTCGACCCGGTGTAGAGGACCGACAATTCCTGGAGCAGCCGTGGGGAGAGATTTTGGTCGAGGAGCAGCTTCACTCAGGCGGGACCGAGTCCAGCTTGCGCTCTCGATCGGCGGCAAAGGCCAGGCAGGCGCGCAGATCGTCCGCGGTGAGGTCAGGGAAGTCCCGGAGAATCTCAGCCTCGGACATTCCAGAGGCGAGATAGTCCAGCACGTCATAGACCGTGATCCGCAGCCCACGGATGCAGGGCTTCCCCCCGCGCTTGCCCGGCTCGATGGTGATCACACGCCGATAGTCCATGCGTTGAGACTACTGCGAACAGGGCATGGCGGTCAACCAAACCGGCTCGACCCGCGCACTGAGTTCAAGCAGCTGCGACTCCCCCGAGGCGGATGGGCCTGTTGCACCGTCCCCTGCAGCCCGCAGTACGTCAGCTCATAGTCAATGGCTTGATCGTCACGGCTGATCATGGCGCGGAACTCGCCGCTGGCCGCCGTGGGGACCGCCGGCACCTCTTCGTAGCCGGTCAGCGCGGCCTGGATCCGCTCGGCGCTGGCAACGGCCGGCGCCGCCACCGCCCTGCGCGATCTGCTCGACCCGCGGACGTACTCGCGCTGAGGCAGTTGTTCTGACCCCGAGGCCTGAGGTGCTGCAACCGATTGGATGCGGCATGCGCGATGACGACCCCGAAAGGGAACCCCGCGATTGGCTGCTGGAACTCGATGCCGCGGTCCATCGTGATCAGGACATCGTAGTCGCCGCTCATCCGGCGCAGGAGATCGCCATTCTTGATGCCGGCCCAGCCGCGTCCGACCACGGTATCAACGTCGTGGCCGGCGAGCTCCAGGGCGAGATCTACGGGCAGGTGCTCGTCAAGAAGGACGCGCACCAGCCAGGAGCGAGTCGCGGGCCAGGTCGAGTGCGGCGATGGCCTGTTCGCGCTTCACGGAAGGAAATTGGTGAAGAAACTCGTCGAGAGTATCGCCACCTTCCAAATGATCGAAGAGCGATTGCACCGGGACCCGCGTGCCGACAAAGACGGGGGTGCCACCGAGGATGTCTGGATTGCTCTGGACGACTTGGCTCAACTGCATCATGCGGATCTCCCCATGGCTTCCCTCGAGATGCTGTCCTCGTAACAAAGAATACCGCAGTTCGTCTTCGGAGCGAAGACGTATCCTTTGGGACACACTAGTGAAGCTTCCCCCTCGACCGCCAATCTGCCGAGAATGCGCTTTGTGGGATCTACGCACCTGGCCCGAGACGGTCATCATGCGGCTCACCGATATCCTGATGGCCTTCCCGTATATCCTGCTGGCGATCGCCATCGTGGCGGGCCTGGGCCCGGGCCTGCGCAACGCGATGATCGCCACCGCCATCGTGGGTTTCCCCATCTACACGCGCCTCGTGCGCGGCATCGTGCTCTCCGTCCGCGGGCGCGAGTTCGTGGAGGCCGCGCGGGCGCTCGGCAGCCCCGATCGCCTGATCCTCGTCCGCCACATCGTGCCGCAGCTCATCTCGCCCGTGGTCGTGGCCTTCAGCCTGGATGTGGGCGCGAAGATCCTGGCGGCGGCGGGGCTGTCCTTCCTGGGCCTGGGCGCCGAGGCCCGGCGGCTGGGGACCGCGGTAGGTCGCGTCTACCGCGACGGCAAGACGCTGACGCCCGACCAGGGGGGCGCGGCGAAGACGCGCGAGATGACACAGGCCGTGCTGGCGGCGTATCAAAACCCGCCGCCGCTCGAGCGGCGCGTCTCCAGGACGGGGGTGAGCACCTTTCCCGCCTGATCACTGCCCGGGAAGGACGTCGCCGAGCTGGGCCGAGACCATGCCAGGTGATACAGATCTCGGGCGTATCGACCATTGGACATCGCCCGAGGGAGTGGCTCGATCTAAGCTGCGACAGGTTGACCAGGCGGCGAGGCAGGGAAGCCACCACCCGACGAGACTACCCAACGGAGGCCGGGCAGAGATAGGGACGAAACTCGAAGACTACGCGCTCAACCTGCTGCACCGCGAGGGTCGACACAAAGCGCGCGTGTTTGAATCCGTCCTCGGGATCACCGCGGGCAGCGCCGATGTGCTGCGGCGCGCCTTGCGCTTCCCTCTGAGCACGGCCAAGGGCACCGGGACCGTGCTCAGTGTATGGATCGTCCGCCACGGGGAAGACTTCCCCCGGCTCACGACCTGTTCGGCGAACAAGCGGACGGGCGGCTTCTGCGTCATAATGCAGGGAGTGAAGGCAGGTCGGGAGGCGCGCGCCCTACACCGTCGTGTTCGCCCAGTCGGTTGAGCGCCACCTTCGGTTGTTGACGGCCCGGGAGCGGACGACGGTCCTCGATGCGATCGGCCGTCAACTGCTTCGCGAGCCGCTCAAGGAGACTCGACACCGGAAACCGTTACGCCCCAACCCGATCGCCCCGTGGGAGCTACGCGTTGGCTAGCTTCGAATCTTCTACGAGGTGACCGGGGCGGAGAGCGGAGTGCTTCGGATCCTCGCGGTAGGGCGGAAGCGTCGCAACGTACTAGCCTGCTCCATTCACGAACGCGTGTTCCGCGTCCTATGCGCCCCCTCACCCTGCCCTCTCCCCCTTCGGGGGCGAGGGGATCGAAACGGCTCCCTCTCCCTCGGAGAGGGAGAGGGTCGGGGTGAGGGTGGCGCATGTGTTCACGCATAATCCGGGCTAGTGGTCGGTGACAAGGAGATACGACTGTGAAGAGGCTCAAGCTGTCATCGGCTGTTCGACCACTCGCGGACTACGTCGACGATTTCGGCGACCAAATGATCGCCTTGACCGAGGGCAATCGTGCGGTCGCGGCAATCGTCCCGTTAAAGAACGTTGATCGCGAATCACTAGCGCTGAGCCAGCGTCCCGAGTTTCTCGAGCTCATCGCCCGCTCACAGGCGGAGTTCGCTCTTGGTCGGACCATCTCACTGGACGAGATGAAGCGTCGAGTGCTGGCCGGGCGGTCGCCGAACAAACGCATGCGGCCTACGGCACGCAAGGCGCGTCGCGGCTGATACCGGCGTTCGGCGGACAGCGGCAGAGTCGCAGGCGGCGAGCCGAGCTTCCGGGTTATATTCTTGGTATGAAGACAGCGATCTCAATCCCAGACGAGGTGTTTGCCGAGGCGGAGAGGCTAGCGCGGCGGCTCAAGAAGTCTCGGAGCGAGCTCTATAGCCACGCCCTTCGAGAGTATGTCGCGAGACACGGCCCGGAATACGTCACCGAGACACTTGACCGAATCTGCGCCGCGTCTCCACCAGAGAAGGATTTTGCTACGGCGGCAGCCAGGCGAACGTTTCGGCGTTCGCCATGGTGATCGCTCAGGGCGAAGTGTGGTGGGCAGACCTACCCGAGCCGCCAGGGCGTGACGGGAAGTTGTCTCGTGCAAAGCTGGAACTCGTGCTCTTCGGCATCGATGTGGTGCTCGGGCGTTAGTCGCCGCCGAACAACCCGCTTCAGCGGACCGGCTGCGCCGGCCGCTGAGCGCCGGCGTTCGGCGCATACGGACTGAAGTGAGAGGGAGACGATGGAGTGGCTCCTGAGAACAGACTTCCCGACGACCCGATCCGCTTCGTCCAGGACCAGGTTCGGCGAGGTCGAATCCTCTGGACCTACCACGTGAATATGCGCCTTGCGGGGCGGTTTATTCTCCGCGAGGTGATCTTAGCGGCCGTCGACACCTACGAGTTGGTCGAGGCGTACCCCGACGATAAGTACCTGCCGAGCTACCTGGTTCTCGCGCGGCATGGGTCCGAGGCATTCCACGTGTTGTTCGCGGCGGACGTCGAAGGTGATAATGTCCGGGCGGTTACGTCCTACCGCCCCGACTCCAGGGAGTGGCAGGCCGACCTCAAGAACAGGAGACCGAGGCGATGAAGTGTACGGTTTGTGGCGCCGAGCTGAAGGCGAAGAGCACCGATCTCCCCTTCAAAGTCCGGGATACGGGAATTGTCATCGTCAAGAGTCTGCCGGTTCTACAATGCGGGAACTGCCCTGAGTATCTCATCGAGGACACAGTGCTCGGCCGGGTCGACCAGATCTTGGCCAAGGTGGAGACGGGAAGCGAGCTCGAGATCATCCGTTATGCCGCCTGACCGCGCGGTGTCGAATCGCCGAACACTCCGCTGCAGCGGACCGGCTGCGCCGGCCGCTGAGCACGGCCGTTATATCGTGTGAGCATGGAGAGCGAAGTCAACATGCACGATGTGGTGGCACTTCTCGAAGATGTGCACGCCAGGCATTTCGAAACCGATCGCCCGCTATTACTGCGCCGCGGGCAGGTCGGCACCATCGTCATGACCTACGATGGCACGGTGTTCGAGATGGAGTTCGCCGGAAGGGATGGGCGCGCCTACGCCATCCTCCCTGTCCGTGCCAGCAGGCTGATGATCCTGAGGGATACCCCCCACTACGCAGTGGCCTAGCCCGGATTATGCGTGAACACATGCGCCACCCTCACCCCGACCCTCTCCCTCTCCGAGGGAGAGGGAGCCGTTTCGATCCCCTCGCCCCCGGAGAGGGACAGGGTGAGGGGGCGCATAGGACGCGGAACACGCGT
>JAUSJX010000091.1 GCA_030647435.1 Candidatus Rokuibacteriota bacterium | reverse complement strand
GCGGATGATGCAGCAACTCCTCGCCGGGGTGTCGACGCGCCAGTACGAGGCCAGTCTCGAGGCGCGACCGAGCGGGTGGCGCACCCGCGGCAGTAGCAAGAGCGCCGTCAGCCGGACCGTGGTGCGGCGGACCCGGCAGCGACTACAGGAGCAGCTCACGCGGCGCCTGGAGGGGCTCGAGGTGGTGGCGCTGTGCATGGACGGCGTCGTGGTGGCGCAGCAGACGGTGATCGTCGCCCTGGGGATCACGCGCGACGGGACCAAGGAGCCGCTGGGGCTGCGCCTGGGCGCGACGGAGAACGCCGTGGTGTGCACCGAGCTGCTGCAGGACCTGCTGGCCCGTGGGCTCACGCTCGACGGGCGGGTGCTGTGCGTGATCGACGGGGGCAAGGGGCTGCGCAAGGCCCTCGGCGATGTCCTCGGCGACGCCGCAGTGATCCAACGCTGCCAGTTGCACAAGGGGCGCAACCTCGCCGCCCTGGTACCGAAGGCCCGGCAGGCCTACGTCCGGGCCGCCCTGCGCCGGGCGTATCAGGCGGCCGGCGCGGCGGCGGCACGCCGGCAGCTGACGGCGCTCGCGACCTGGCTGGAGCGCAACGGCCACGCCGACGCCGCGGCCAGTGTGCGCGAGGGGCTGGAGGAAACGCTCACGGTGCTGAAGCTGGGGCTGCCGCCGATGCTGCGCCGCTTCTTCGCCACGACGAACTGCATCGAGAATCTCATCGGGACGCTGCGCCACGTCACGCGGAACATCACGCGCTGGCGCGACGGCGACATGCGCCGGCGGTGGCTCGGGCTCGGCCTGCTGCGCGCCGCCGAGCGCTTCCGGCGCATCAAGCGGCATGGAGAGCTGGGCGTGCTCGTGACCGCGCTCGGCGCCGCGAAGGCCCCGGAGCGCGCCGCGTGAGTCATCGTGGCTACCGCCGGCGAAAACGCGAGGGCCACAATTGGCTCAGGAGCGATCTTCTCGAGGGGGGCCGCTATGTCGGTACCCTCCTCCGCGCCGTGAACTGAGGGTATGATGCCCTGCCGCCGCGCTCAGCCAAGTTCAACAGCGAGCGGGACAACTCCTCACCGGACGCTTACCCGGTCAGTGGCTCTCGTTTGTATTGGTAGGCCATGTCGCAATTGTACTGAAAAACCGACAGAGTGTCGCAATCCGTCTATCCACAGGCCTAGGGAAAATGCGGCTCCCCGCAGCGGGGCAGGGGAGGGGATGTCGTACTTTTAGGTGGAAGGCGACAGCTTCAGGGGTGGCGTTAGACTGGGAGAGGGCGAGGCAGGGCAGGGGAGACGCGCGCAAAGACATCCTCGAGCCTTTCCTCAGCCGACACCGGCAGTACCGCGATCGAGTCATCGCGGTGGCCCTCTGCCAGGGCACCGCCTCGCACTACGTTGAACGTCAGGGTACGGGTTTCTTGCTCGTGTGCCGGGTGTGTGGTTTCCCTATCCGTTAGGCGATCACCTGTTACAGATCGGGTACAGTTCGGAGCGAAGGTCGGCGAACACGCGGTCAGCGTCCCAGGCCTGATTTGCCGTGTACGCGAACCGGCGCTCCTGGTCCGGAGACAGCGGTTCACGCGACTTAAGGCTTGCGTTCCGATTCGACAAACATTGGGAATTCGCGTTTGATGATTGTCAATAACGCTCCCTTCGATGGCTGCTTCTGGGACGGCGCAGAAACAGGGAGGTCCTTACCCTCAAGTAGCACGGGGAAGTGCGCCAGAACGAATCCCTGACGGCCTCTACTGAAATCGATGACAAGGTCGCCATTTGAAACCCGAAGATTCATCGGAAATGCGTAAAGCGCGTCCGCTCGATACTTACCGAGGACGCGGCTCACATCGACATGTTCCGGTGAGAGTTCCGACTTCCGTGAGGAGATCAAAGGTAGCTCGATCGACTTCCCCGAAAGCCGAAAATACACTCTCTTGACAGGTAATTCGCCCTCGTCCTGACTCAGCACCGTAATCAACATGACGCCAAATCCTCCGAGTGCACCATACTCTTCCGCTGAACTGGGGTACGCGATATCGAAGAACCCAATTCGAGCGAGTGGAGCATGGGCATCGAGCTTCGACGCTGCGTCATGAATCTTCTCCCACATACGCGCGTCGCTCACAGCTGCAGAAACGGCGCCTGGCGATCTTACGCCTGAACGCGAGGCTCTCTTGTCAGTGGATTCAGCGAGGATGTACTTTTGATCCAAGTGCCCACGTCCGTCAATGCCTGTGAAGGTGACTGTCCACTGTTGATCGTTGAGTGTACGTGCAGTCAGCTTGAAACGCCCCAAGTCGTGGCTTAGTGACACCTCAAGTAGATCCGGCACGTCGAAGAGTATGCATGTGTCGTCCTTGTATCTTCGCGTGGCAAACAGCGCCTCTGCAAGTCTTGAGAACTCGCGTTTATCGATGTAGTACGTCTCACGCCCCGATGGGTGGAAGTGAACAAACCGTTTGTATGCGATCGACACCCAACCTTGGCCGGCGCTAAAAGCGGACGTAAAGTCACGTTCTTCGGCCGAAGTCGTCTGCTCAATATCGAACGCTTCGCCAAGCGTATGCAGGTCTAGGCGCTTTGATACTTCGGGTTGGATGCCGAGGGATAGCGCTTCGAAAACCCGCTTCCAGCGTTTTGCACCCTCGTCAAAACGGAAAAGAACCACGTTTGGGAACTCTCGGTAGGGCGGATTGATCGCCACGGCTGATATGCCGTTGACCGGACTGGTGATCGAGAGCACTCGTAGAGACGACATCCCTGGGAACTCTTTCACCATGGCATCGATAGCGAGGCGAGCTTCCTCAACACTGAGATCAGTGTGAGATTCGGGAGTTGACGTACCTTTGGATGGTATAGAGGGCTGATGCAACCAGGCCGTGAAGAGCGCAAGCAGCCCAAGGGTAAGGATCGCTAGATAGCCGGTATAGAGTGCCCATGGCGTATTGGCACGCGGAAAAGGGATGTGTCTTTGGACTCGCGGTGTTTGAGGAAATGTCTGTTCCAAAAAAGGCTTCCAGCGATCCTCCATGTGGCTTTTATCAAAATACTCGCTGTGTGTGTAGTGAAACTCCTCCTGAATTAGTCTTGTATGATGCGCACGGAATCCAGAGATTCCCGATGGACCAGTTCCTCGGACAAACCATTTGACCAGACGTGCCCACCTGTCCCTTGTGCCGTACTCATTGCGGACGGCCTGCACTTGCCCGCGAGCGATGATCTCAGGCCATGGAAAATCGGACGAAAGAATTGATCCGCATAGTATGACTTTATCGAACCGAACAAAGTCGTACTTCAGTAGGGCATTTCCAAGAATGTAACTGCCGAAACTGTGCGCCACGATAGATGGAAGCTGGTCCGAGCTGGCCTTCACCTCTCTGTCCTGCATTTCCTCTCGATACGTCTTGCGAAACCAACGCACTTTAGCGGCACGCTGCCATGAGAGCAAGAAGAGGATGATACCGAACCGGCCGAAATACCAACGATCGAGGCGCACTTGCCAACCCCAGACGTGCGCTAGTTCGGCGAAGCCGCGTTGCCAGTGGGCCGTGGTGCGTATTCCGTGAAGAGGAAAAACGACGCGAGCCCATCGTTGCTGGTGAGGAGCGGTCATCGCGGAGACTTCGCTAGGCGGAGCGTAGGCAACATTAGCACGCTCCCGCGGCGTTCGCCCCCTCGTGAGCCCCGTCCCTGTGACATAATCTCCCTACTCAGACGCCGACCGCCCGAGGAGCCGCTGGCACAGACAACTACGCGATTTCCCGCGCGAAGATTTCATGGTGGAGGGTAAGGGATTCGTAACGCCCGAACCGCCAAGTAGCAGTGATTTAGCAACTCCTTCCCGGCCCCACGCGGCACCAAGCGGCATCCCGCGTCCACCGGCGTCCACGGTTTCCGATCCTACACCATCGCCCGACAGCCCGCCTTCCGCGGCCGCGCCCCGAAGCGCTGAGCCCCGAGAGCAGAAGCAAGAGGGAGGCCCCCCGCGCCCCGACTCGACCGACAGGCAGGGTCCGGCTGATGGGTTGGAGGAGACATGAACACCCTCCGGCGGCGTTCGCCCCGTCCTTGGGCGCCGCAGCGCTGCGGACAAGAGCGAGGTGCCGGTCGAGATTGACCCCGAGAATCGCGCAGATTACAAGCTTGGGCGGTCGAGCGGTCGACGTTTGAACATGTCTAGGAAGACTTCGTAGACCATGGACTTGACGTACATCCTGTCCTGTTTCGCTTGGTGGTCATCATGTAGGCCTTCAGCACCGACAAGTACAATCTCTACAACACCTCGACCACCGAGCGCATCAGACCATCTATCCAACTCCTGCGCGATACGCATCAAATGGAAGGTTGAGCTAACGACAAAGAGCCGATTCGGCATTGTCAACGACAGATAGCTGCTGTTAAGGAAGTGCGCAAAGTTGGTTTTCGTGTCGCTCGATTGAGACTCGACCTCGACGCGAAAGCGTTTATGGTGATCGAGAACCGGGTCGCGCTCGACGAGTGAGGAAAAGTAGACTTCCATCTCGCGGGCCTCGTTCGGAATGGTGGCCGGAGCCCCAGGGTTCTTACCAGCAAATACAACTCGAAACGAAGGGCTTAAGTGGATCAAGAGCCTTGCGGCCGCATCGACTCGAGAGTAAAGGAGAGTGGGTGTCTGACAGCCCACGACAAGCATGACGTTGTTCTGGCTCGCGACAACACTCTCGCGAAGCGCGTCAAGCGAGCGGGGCTCGTAGCCAAGGTGCTGCACCACGAAGTGGCAATAGCCTAGGGCACGCTTGAGGAAAGTTGGTTGGAGCACGGAACGATAGTGAAGCTGCGTTACCACCGCGGCAGCGGCGTCGGCGATATAGGCCCAGACATCGTTGGGATCTACAGGTAGACTAACTGCCTTTGCGGATTCAGTTTGTGTTCGCTGGGTGCTCTGCAGGGACGCCTCAAAGGTGGCAAGCAGCTCGGTCAAGAATCGACGCTGGCTTGAGTGCTGAAACTCCCGAAAGTCCAGGAACCGCCAGTCGGATGTGAAGTCGCGGGGGGTATAGGTCGATATGGTGGTGAGTGAACGTACATAGTACATTTGACCCGGAGTGTAGAGCGTTGGCCCCTTCTTAGGCAAGAACGTGGGTAACGCTGTGACTTTGGTCCACTCACTCACGGTGAGAAAATCGTCTTAGTTGGCCGGTTCGCCCGGGTGGGATTTGACGGGTAGTTTGGGCGTGAACGCGTGCCAACGCCCCCCAGAACGGCCCTAACGCGGGGCCGGCGGCGGCGGGTTAAGTGATCGTTCTCATTGGACGGCGTTGGGTGACGTCGGGGCAAGCACTAGCCTCATAACCCAAAGGTCGCTGGTTCAAATCCAGCCCTTGCAGCGCGCCCGCGCCGCCCTGCCTATGCCCAGAGATGGATACGCCGGCTCAGGCCGGCGCCAGTGAAGCGCCGAGCCGGCGGGCCCGGCGCCCGCAGGCGGATCGCGGCAGAGCCTGCTCACGCCGGGCGCTCGCACGCTGTACCTCCTGCACGACGCCCTCGACCTCACCGACGAACGCCGGCTTCGCCCCCGACGTGCCGCACCAGGTCGAGCGCAGGTCTGGGCACGCCTCAGGGTTGCCAGCACCTGCCGGCTGCCGGTCGCCGCAGGTCGCCCATCGAACGGCTCCGGCGCGTCGTCGCCCCTACTCGTCCTCCTCCCCTCCCGCCTCGCGTTCCCGAAGCGGATACGGGCCGACATAACCGCTCGCGGGGACCCGGCGCGCGGGCGCGCCGCTGCCCTCGTTCTCCCCTGTAGACACCACCGCCCTCATGCGCAGATCCTTCGCCTCCGGCCTGAGCCGCGCGGCGATCTTCGATGCCTGCCGCGTCACGCCGAGGCGGTCGGGCGCCGCTTCCTCGGCCGAGAGCAAGGTCGTCCCCAGCAGGAAGTCGGTGTCGAAGAAGAACCGGTCCACGATCGCGCCGACGTCGATGCGCTCGATCTCGTACGGGCCGACCTGGTCGCCGGTGGCCCCGTCGTTGTGCAGGTCGCAGTAGAGCTGCAGGCACGAGTAGAGCACCAGCCAGTGGTAGTCGGTCAGCTCGTAGCGCCGGCGCTCGTCGCGGCTCGCCCTCCGTAGCCGGTCGATCACGCGCACGAGCTCCCGGCGCGTGAAGAGCGGGACCAGCTCCGGGAACAGGTCACGGTACGCCGCCTCGAGCTCACGCCGCTCCGCCCTCGTCGGCCGGTACCGCGCCTGGTAGCGGACGAGGTGCACCTCGCGCGTGTGCGCCAGGGCTTCGTCGACGATGGCCAGGAAGATGGCATCGGGGTCGTCCTGGAACACGATCATCGGGGTCCTCGCGTGGCCATCGGTGCTGCGGGCAGGCTACCGCCGCGCCGGGCCGCGATCAAGGATGCGTGTTCATCCGGTTCATCCACCGTCCCGTCGGGCGTTTGTAGCACATACCACGCGCCCCGCCCGCTGCCGAGCCGGCGCAAGAGCCTCCGCCCGACCAGCGAGGCCAGCGTGCGCCGCGCGGCTTCCCTCGAGATCCCACAGTGCGCCATCAGAGCGCCTCGGCGCACCTCACCACCAGTAGACGCCAACCGCAGGGCCTCGACCTCGTACCGGTTGAGCGTCGCCGCGGTCACCGGGACGGCCACGCGGGCGGTCGCTGCCGGCGCCGCCGGCGACCGCCGCAGCGAAGGGAGCCTCACGTCCTCCGGCTGCACCACCCCGCGACGCCGCACGGCCATGGCCCGGTGTACGACCCGTTCCAGCTCGCGCACGTTTCCCGGCCAGGGGTCCGCCTCGAGCACGGCCAGCGCCTGACGCGTGAACCCGTCGACCGCGAGCTGGTCCTCGCGATTGTACCGCACGCGGAAGTGCTCGACGAGCAGCGGGATGTCCTCCCGCCGCGCCCGCAGCGCCGGCACCTCGAGGACGGCCCCCCACAGGCGATAGTAGAAGTCCTCCCGGAAGCTCCCGAACTCGACCGCCGCCTCGAGGTCGCGATGGGTCGCCGCGATCACGCGCACGTCCACCCGCGTGCCGCGCGTGGCGCCCACGGCCAGGCCTTCCCCGGCCTGGAGGAATCGCAGCAGCATGGTCTGGGCCCGGGGCGACAACTCGCCGATCTCGTCGAGGAACACGGTGCCGCCGTCCACGCGGGTGAGGAGCCCCTCCTTCTTCCCCACGGCGCCCGTGAAGGCGCCGCGCTCGTGCCCGAAGAGCTCGCTCCGCAGGAGCTCGGGCGTGAGGTCGGCGCAGTTGATGATCTGGAACCCTCGCGCGCGTCGCCCGCTCAGGCGCTGGATCGCGGCGACCACGAGCTCCTTGCCCGTGCCGGACTCGCCCCGGATCAAGACCGGGAGGTTCGATGAGGCGAAGTCCTCCATCTCCCGGAAGAGCGCCTGCATCGGCGCGCTCCGGCCGATGATGCCGTGAAAGGAGGGAAGGTCCGCACCCGCCATCCGTGCCCAGCTCCCGTCGTCCCGGTGGTCTCCACCGGTGGACAGAGAAACGCCCAGCCGCACGAGGGGTTGCCCCGGAGGGCTGGGCGCTGGGCACTACTTCAGCAACGGATCCCGCGGGCCTCTGGCCGCTATGCCCCGATCCAAACGAGATGGTTCTTACCGTCGCTCGCGCTCATCCGTCAATGCCCACTCTTCCGTACACCTGGGTGTCTGCTCTTTGGTACACCGGGCCCGATGTCGGGCCGGCGCGCCTGCCCTCGGCGCCGCTGGACGAAGACGACGGCCTGCTCCAACGTGCTAATCCGATACGGCACGGTAGTCGTCTCGTCGCAGCCTCGACACTTGATCCCGAGCCCCTCCGCGGTGAACGTGCCGTGGTGCTTGCCACAGAGGCACAGCAGTTTGCGGCTCTCCTCCTCCGGCGTCGCCATCCCCGATCTCCTCGGGCGAGAACACAAGAGCCCAGAGCCACGGCTCACGCCGTGTGTTCTGGGCTCTGGGTGCTCGAGTCCTGGACGACCGGGCTCGGGATCGGCTGCTCAGCAGATCCGACCGCTGGCCACTCCTTCAGTGAGTCCTCCCGCCGGAACGCGCCTCCTCTGGGCTCCGTTCCCCCCGTGCAAGTGGTTGATCATCTCGCGGCGGAGGGGACTCGGGGGCATCCTATCAGGAATAGCGCTGAAGCGGGGCCTTCGCCTGGGGCTCACCCGTGGATGCCGGTTCGGGATACCTCGCAGCTTATTGGAGATCAGGACCGCGGGCACGCCGAGCTGGTCTGCTGGGGCGTCATGCCGAGCGGCATGCTCCGGCATCCGCTGTTTCTTTGCGTGTGGTCAGGTATCTCGCGACTAGCACCCGCCTGTGAGCTCGAGGGTGAGCTTCACCTTCCCCTGCAGTTCTATGTCGCTGATCTGCTCTGTGGCCGCGTTCGGGTTCTCGCCGTGGTGATACCGCTTCGTATACTCGTTGAGGTCTTCGAGGTCGTCATACAGCGGCAGCAGCTGGTGGCCAGCGCCGGCGTTGCGGATTTTGCCAATCATGACGCCGAGCGTGTCGTCGTCGGCGAAGAGGGCGCCGCCCAGGATCTTGCAGTAGCTTTCCAGGACGGGCCGGATTTTCTGGACGACGTCGCGCGGTTCGCCCTTGCTGTCGTGGTAGTAGTCCAACAGCACCGTGCGCTGCGCCTTGTAGGCGGCCTGCGTCGCCTCCGCGATGTCCAGTTCGATCATCGTGGTGTCGCGCAGGCCGACCCGGGTCAGTTTCAGACACTTCCGCTCATCGGGCGGAAGTCGGTCCCAGATCCTCTTCAGAAAATCCTGGTCGTGTGAGAGCACGACGACCTGGGTGCAAACGGCCCCGCACCGCTTGATCTTCTGGATCGTGCAGTCCTTGCGGAACGCATCCTGGCTGTTGAACGGATCATCGAAGATGACCGACTTCGCGGCCTTGTCAGGGTCGTGCTCGAGCTGGGCGAGGAAGAACGCGAGGGCCAGCGTGCTCTTGTCGCCAGAGCTCAGAGTGTTTCGAAAGCTCGGCTTGTCGAGGGCGGTGTCGGCGTTGCCCAGCTCGACGGGCGTGTCGTTGATGACGATCTTGTAGCTCGAGCTGACCACGCCCCCCGCGTAGCTGGGCGCCGTGCCGGTGATGCGGAATCCCGCCTGGAACTCGTCGAGTAGCCGGTTGATGGTCTTCTCGTACTGCCCCATCACCTGCTGGGCGTACTCGTCGAGCTTCTTCCTGACGGTAGCCTTGTCGCGTTCGATCGCGTCCTTCTGGACGAGCGTCGCCTCGAACTCCTGGCAGGCGGCAGCGCCGGCCGGCTCATGGCGAGCCTTCACCGCCTGCAGGCGGGTCAGCTCGTTCTGGACGGTTCGGATGTCGGCCGCTTGGGTGGCGGCCTTCTTGGCCGCGATGACTGCATTCGTCGAGGCAACAGTCGCGTTGTAGGCGGCGGCCCCCTCCTGCAGGCCGGCAAGAGAGGCCTGTGCGGCGGTGAGGGCGTCACCGGAAGCAATGGGCTCGAGCGGTGAAGCCGCCTTGCGGTCCAGAAGGGCAAGCGCTGCCTGCCGGAGCGCCCGGATGCTATCCCCTGTCCCGCGAACCATCGCTGGAGTGGCGATCTCACAGTAGGCCGACCAGTACTCGACGGCCGCGGTGTTCTGGTCCAGGGTTCTTTCGACCGCCGCGATCGCCCGGTCACCGAGCGCGGTGTCGACCTGTTCTCGGAGAGACGCGATCTCGCGGCGAAGGGAGTTGTATGCTTCGCTGAAATACGCCTTGTACATCGCGATCAACGCCACGCCCTCAAGTGCCTGCCCGCAGAACGGGCAGGCCTCGCCTCGGACGTAGTCCAGGCCCTCAGACAGCCAGGCTTCGCCCCGGTCGTGCATGGCGTGGGCCCCGATCTGCGCAGTCACGTGCCGCTCGGCGTCGGCCGCGACACCCTCGATCGTTTTTGCCAGCAGGCCAGCGATCCCAGCCGGCAGGGCGGGGAGCGTCAGCGTCGAAAGAGCCGCGCGGGTCTTGATCTGATCCGCCTGCCTGACGGCGGCCAGCCCTCTCTCCTGGTCGGCGATCTTGCCGTCGATCGTCGGGTCAGCCGGCAGCGCGACAAATGCCTCGGGGGTCAAGCCGTGCGCGAGGGCCTGGACCCCCGCACGCTTGTCGCGGATCTCCGCGCTCTTGTCGCGGCTGGCGGTATCCAGGTCTTCGATCTGCCGGGCGAGATCCGCGCCCTGCTTGCCAACGATAACGCCATAGAGCTTGCGCTTGTGATCGAGTTCGACGGCCTCTCCGGAATAGACGTTCTCGACCACAAAGGTGGCGTCGAAGATCGAGAGATTGGGGACGGGGGTGTTCCACGCGCCGTTGGTGAACGTCGCGGTCGAGCCGTCTGCCAGAAGGATCTTGATCTCGGCCGGGTCGGCGACGCCGAGCGTGGTGCGTCCCGTCACCAGCGTCGCTTCGCCCGTCTGGAGCGAGCGGAGAATCGCGCAGAGGGTCGTCTTGCCGCGGCCGTTCTCAGCGAAGATCAGGGTGTGGCGCTTGAGCTCGACATCATTGGAGGCACCGTAGCTCAGAAACCGACCAACGTTCCTGATCGATATGAACTTGCGAAGCATCCTTCGTTACCTCCGGGCGGCCGTTCCGCAATCCTGCTCCCGCGCGTCTTCCCGTAGGAAGGCCGCCACCGCCTGACGGGTCACCCGAAAATACCCGATCGGCAACGCCAACCGTGGTGTAACGGATGATCGCGGCCGAGGCGTGCGGGAATTTCTGCACGCCGACGGCCGCGCCGAGCGCGAGGGCACAGCGTTCCGCGCCGGTCACCGGGGCCGAGCCGTGCGCCGTATCCTGCACGGCGAAGGCCCCGCCGGCGACCGACGGCATCACCGCGCGCCGGCCGGCCGCGCGCGTCGTGGCGGGCGCGACTACACCGCCGCCGCTCGGCGCGCGTGGTAGGCCTGCCAGATCCGCCGCCACTCCTGCGCCGTGACGGTCCGCGTGTCGGTGTGCTGCACGTGGTAGAGCCGCGCCCCCACGCGACCGAGCGCGCGCGGGCTGGCGTGCTCGACCGCGGCCAGGAGCGCGCGGGCCGGTCTGCCCAGCGCGACGTGCGCCTCCAACGCCTGCTTGCGCAGGTGGTAGTGCGACCACGCGACGCCCGCCTGATCGCACGTGAGCCCGAGCGCGTAGAGCCGCCTGCCAAGCGCCGCAAGCGCCTCGAGGGATGGGCAGCCGTCGATCGCCCCGATGATGCCGCGGTAACGTCCGCCCTGCCGCGCCTCCCACGTGTCGCGCGTGCCGCACGCCGGGCAGGCCGGCAGCTTCGGCGAGTCGTTGTCGACCTCGCAGACTGCCCTGCAGACTGGGCAGGCCGTGGGCTCAGGGTGCACCGTTCCCAGGGCATGCCACTGACAGCGGGCAGGGCATCCGCGCCGTCCGCGTGCACGGCCCACCGTGCAACGCGACCCGTCTCGTCCACCTGCTCGACGTCATCGCCGAGCGGCTGCGCAGCGTCAAGGGCGTCGGCGTCAGGCACCGGCTCGACGAGCGCCACCCGATCGTGGATCGAGGATGACGAAGGGAAGCTCCGCGGCGTAGAGCTGCTCCGCCAGCCGCACGCCGAAGCTGGTCTTCCTGCTGCCGCGCTTGCCGAAGACCACGAAGGTCTGGGTGAGGGCGTCGAGCGGCAGCGACAGGGTCCAAGCCAAGCCGCAGAGATTTCACCGACCACCCCAGTTACTCGAATTGATTGATCGTCGGTCGAGTGGTAGCCTGCGGAGGCTATGCCGCTCTCGGCGGTCGATCTGCATAGGCGCCTGAGTTTTATCAAGTATCTCTACAGGCAGGCACTGGCCCAGTCTCGTAGGCCATCTCCGCTGGAGGCGGCCGCTTCCATCCTGACGTTTCACGATGCCGTCGAGGCCTTTCTGCATTTGGCGGTCGAACATTCCGGCGCCCAGGTGAAACCGCGTGGTCCTGACTTCCTGGAATACTGGAGCCTGCTTGCGCAAGCCGGATGCCACCTGAGTCCCATAGGACCCCTCAAGCGGTTCAATGACGTCCGTGTCGGCCTCAAGCACCGAGGGATCTTCCCCTCTCCCGAGGAGATCGAATCTGCGAGGGTCAACGTGACCACCTTCTTCGAAGACAATACGCCGCGCGCGTTTCGGCCCCTCGCGTTCGCGGAAGTCTCGCTCGCGGAACTCGTGACCCTCGATATTGCAAAGGCTGCCCTCATACGCGCCGACAAGCTGATGACGGAGCATCAGCTCGAGTCCGCGCTGCAGCAGATCGCCTTGGCAGGCTATCGACTCTTTCGCACCTATGCGAAGGATCCGCTCGGCTCCCATCGATTCCCGTCTTCCCACCTGCACATGGACATGCACCGGCTCGCCCGGAGCGGGAGACGCGGGGATCCCAATAACGAGTTGCAGGGCGAAATCAACGAAGTCGCAGATGGCGTCAATCGTGTCATCGAAGCGGTCGAGGCTATCGAGCGTACACTCGAAATCTTGACCCTCGGCATCGACTTCCAACGCTACCGACGCTTCCTCGAGCTCACGCCCCACATAACGGAAGATGACCCTCGCAAGGATGAGGCCGTCTTTCACGTCAATCGCCGGCGCACTAACCCGCCCACGATCGACGAGGTTCGGTACTGCTACGATTTCGTCATCGATGCTGCGTTGCATCTCCAGGTCCGTGCAGGCCATGCCGGAATAGGATCCTAATTTTGGCTCTGCCCCGACCCCGCCGGGGCGGACCGTAGTCAACATGAAGGCCCTATGCGCCCTGGCTCCCCCGTGCCCGCACCCCCGTCCCCAGGCCATCAGGCCCCCAGCCCCGCACGCCGCAGCCCCGCTGGAGCAGCCGCAGGCACAGCGCACATGAGCCTCCTGGCG
>JAUSJX010000090.1 GCA_030647435.1 Candidatus Rokuibacteriota bacterium | reverse complement strand
TGCCGCTGCTCGAGCAGGTCGCCCGGACGGGCGAGCCGATCCTGATCATCGCCGAGGACATCGAGGGCGACGCGCTGGCGACCCTCGTGGTGAACAAGCTCCGGGGCGCGCTGCGCTGCGTGGCCGTGAAGGCGCCCGGCTGCGGCGACCGCCGCAAGGAGATGCTGGAGGACATCGCGGTCCTCACCGGCGGGCAGGTGATCAGCGAGGAGCTGGGCATCAAGCTCGAGAACGTCGAGCCCCGGCATCTCGGCCGCGCCAAGCGCATCGTGGTGGACAAGGAGGCGACGACGATCATCGGCGACGCTCACCGAGGCGGAAGAGGAAAAGGACAAGATGCCCGCGCCAGCCCTCGGGTGAGCGCGGACGGTGGACGAAGGGGCACGGCCAAGCCCGAGATCACGAAGCGGTAGGGGCACGCTCCAGAAGCCGCTCGCCTGAGCGGCGGGCGATCCAGTTCCTCGTCTCGTCGCGCAGCCGCACCATCTCGGGCCAGCCATCCTTGCCGGAGCGCAGGGGCGTACCCACCGCCACGGTGAGCGGTCCCGGTCGCGGCAGCCACACCTCGGCCGGAAGCACCTCCCGCGTGCCGCGCAACACGATCGGGATGATAGGACTGCCGGTCTCCATTGCGGCCTTGAAGGCGCCGAGCCGGAACGGCAGGATGCCGGCCGACCGGACGAACGTGCCTTCGGGGAACACGAGGACCGAGACGCCGGCGCGGAGGGCCTCGGTGACGCGGGCGGCATCGGCGACGCTCTGCGGCGCCCGGCCCCGCTCGACGGTGAGGTGGCCGACCTTGCGGATGAGCCTGCCGACCAGCGGTGCGCTGAGCAACTCACGCTTGGCCACGAATCGGAAGTCGGCAGGCAGGGCCGCGAGCAGGAGGACCACGTCGAGGTAGCTCGCGTGGTTCGCGGCCAGGACGGCGGGGCCGCCGCCCCGCAGGTGCTCGGCGCCTTCGAGGCGGATCGCGCAACCGCTGAGGGCCAGGATGACCCGGCACCACAGCCGCACCACGCGGTCGGCAACCCGCGCCCCCGGCGCCACGAGTATGCCGAGCCAGAGGGCCGGCAGCGTCACCAGGAGGAGCACTCCGAGGTAGCACCCGAGCGCCCAGCCCCCGAAGCGCACGGCCGCACGGCCCAGCCTGCTGCGGAGGGTGCCGCGGAGGAGCCTCCACCACTGGACGCGGGGCGACCCTCGCAGGCGTCCGAGAGTGCCGCTGACGTACGCCTCGCGTGTGGCCCCGCGCCGAATCTTCCCGCTCGAGGTCTTGAGGACTGCCCCCGGCGGGCCGATGACGACTGCATCGGCCGGCACGCCGAGGGCAGCGACGACACGGTCCTGCACGGCGGCTTCCAGCCGGGACGGCTGCGCACCGAGAGCCTCGCGGGTCTCGGCGACCACTACGAGCCGCTCGGTCCCGATCTCAGGATCCGGAACCCCGAAGGCCGCCACACACCCGCGCCGGACCCCAGGCACGCCGCCCACGATCTCCTCCACTTCCTGCGGGTAGAGGTTCCGGCCCGCCTTCTTGATCAGGTCCTTCCGCCGGCCCGTCACGAAGAGGTCGCCGTCGGCGACATAGCCGAGGTCGCCCGAGTCCATCCAGCCATCGCGGACGGCGTCGCGTGTCGCCACCGGATTGCGGAAGTAGCCGCTCGTCACCGACGGTCCCCGGAACTCGATGCGTCCCTCCAGGCGCTCCCCGAGCGCGCGGCCTGTCTCGTCCACGATGTGGATCTCGTGGCCTGTCAGCGGACGTCCGCAGCCGACGACGCGGAGCGGCGCCTGCTCGGACTGGTCCGCCGGCCGCGCCTGCCGCGTCCGCTCGAAGGCGTCGCGTCCTACGCGGTCGATACGGGGTGGGGCGCCGAGCCGGGGGACGGAGAGCGCGACGGAAGCTTCCGCGAGCCCGTACACCGGGCAGACCGTCTCGGGTTTGAGGCCGTAGGCGGCGAAGCGCCGGGTGAAGCGCTCGACAGTCTCCGCGCTCACCGCCTCGGAGCCGTTGAGCGCCAGGCGCCACGACGAGAGATCGAGCCCGCGGATCTCGTCGTCGGCCACCTTCCGCACGCAGAGGTCGAACGCGAAATTCGGCGCGGCCGACAGCGTGCCCCGGTGCGCGTGCAGCGCCCAGAGCCAGCGTGCCGGACGCGCGAGGAAAGTCATTGGCGAGAGGAGGACGAGCGGCACGCCGAAGTAGAGCGCGCCCAGCCAGCAGCCGATCAGCCCCATGTCGTGGTAGAGCGGCAGCCAGCTTACGGCCACGTCATCGTGGCGTATGTCGATCGCCTGGCCTATGGCGCGGATATTCGCGAGGACGTTGGCGTGGGAGAGGAGGACGCCCTTGGGCTCGCCCGTGCTGCCCGAAGTGTACTGGATCAGGGCGGGCTCTTCGGCCAGGGCGTGGGGCAGGGACAGCTCCGGTGCCGCAGCCTCCAAAGCGGGCACTGTCGTGACGGCACCGATCGAAGGCACCAGGGAGCGCAGGAGGTGCCCCACCGGCAGACCTTCCGCGAAGGTCACGAGGACGCGGGCCTGGGCGTTCGCGAGGATGGTGGCCTGCCGGCGCGCGTACTCCTCGATGCGGTCACGTCTGAACGGCGGGTAGATCGGTACGGGCACCAGGCCGGCCATCAGCGCGCCGAAGAAGGCCTCGAAGAAGGCCGGCTCGGTGCGCAGCATGAGCGCTACGGCCGCGCCGGGATCGACCCCGAGACCACGCAAGCCGGCTGCGGCCGCCCGGGCGCCGCGCCAGAGATCGCCGTACGTGATGGGGCGCTCGCTGCCGTCCTCCTGTCGAAGGAGGACGTGCACCCGATCCGGGCGCGCCTCGGCCTGCCACGCCAGAACGTCCACGAGCGTGCCGGCGGAAGCCGGGGCCGGCACCCCGGGGCCCGGCAGTCGGACAGCCTCGGGCGGCGCCTCGACCCCGCGCGGGCCGCCCACCAGCACAGCCTTCGCCAGATCCCGCGGGTTCGAGGCTTCTTCCATGACGGCATCGGGCAGGCGGACCCCGAAGGACTTCTCGATCCGCAGCAGGAGCTCGACACGCTCGAGGCTCCCGATGCCAAGATCCCGGTCGAGCGTGTCGTCGAGGCTGGGCGCCCGCCCCGCGGACGGGCCGCCCAACTCCACCACGAGGCCCGCAACGATAGCGAGCACCCGCCGCTCGACCGACGCGCGGCCCTCGCTCACCGCGACACCGGAGCGGCGCCGGGGCTAGCTCGCCTTCCGGAGCCCTGCAGCCAGGGCGCCGGCCACGAGGCCCATCTCGTTGCCGAGCAGCATCATCAGGTCATCGAGGGCGACGATGCCGGAGACCCGCCCGGCCTTGTCCACCACCGGCAGGCGCCGGACGCCGGTCTTGGCGAAGATCCGGGCGGCGTCCATGAGTCCCAGGTCCTCCCGGAGCGTGGCGGGCTTCTTCCGCATCACGTCCTCCACGCGCACGGCGTCCGGGTCCTTGCCCGCGGCGACCACGTCCATGGCGATGTCCCGGTCGGTGAGCACGCCGAGCGGCCGCCCCGCGTTGACAACGATCAGCGCGCCCACATTCTTCTGCTTCATGGCGCGCGCGGCCTCGGCGATGGTCATGCGGGCCGAGGCGGTGACGACGGGCTTCACGGCGATCTGCTTGAGCATGGCTTCCTCCTTCTGGGGTTCGGGACGCCGCAGTTGACAAGCTTCCAGGGCATGGCGACACCCTTTGGCCTCTCACTGTGCAAGCGAGATGCCTCGAGCATCCAGCGTTCGGAGGCCGTTTGCCGCCTCCGCCGGGTAGGCGGAGGGGCACCGTGATGGAAGTTCCTGCGACACCTGGGGCGCGGCGGCCCCGGCCCGGGTATGCAAGAGGGCGGATTTACGCAGCGCAAGCCGGTCAAGTGCTGGCACTCTCCTTGCCTGGTTGAGAGTCCGAGGAGGAGTCTGCTATGACGAGCCGGCATGCTTGGTGGACGGCGTCCACTGTTGGCCTGGTGCTTCTGAGCTTGGCGGCGCCCGGATTGGCCCAGGCCGCCGCCACCCGCCACTCGGGAACTGTCGTGGCGGTGGACCGGGCCGCGGGCACGATCACCATCGAGGCGATCGGGCCTTGGCGCGTCAAAGATGGCCGGACCGTGACCACTCGCTTCACGGTCAAGCCGGATGGATCCACCGCGTGGACGCGGGCACGGCGCGCGGCCGGCGCCGGTCCCTCGGGGTGGGACGGCGAGTTCATCGAGGTTCCGCAGGATGCCTGGGGGCTCAAGCTCGGCGACTACGCAACCGTCGAGGTCCAGCGGGTGGGCAAGCGGCAGGTGGCGACGCGGGTGACCGTGTCGGAGCTCGACACGCGGTAGGCCGTCTTCCGTGAGGCGGCCCGGCTAGAATGGGCACGATGGCTTCCCAGCCCTTCTGGGCTGCGACCCGCGACGACGTCCTGGCCGAGGCCGGCAGCTCGAGCGCCGGTCTCAGCTCCGACGACGCCGGGGCCCGCCTCAAGCGCGTCGGTCCCAACGAGCACGCGCCGCCGCGTCGCTTCGAAGCGCTCAGAGAGCTCGGCGCCTACCTCGTCAACCCGCTGGTCCTGATCCTGCTCGTGGCGAGCGCCGTGTCGGCCGCCTTCGGCCAGGTGGTGAGTTCCCTGATCATCGCCTGCATGCTGCTGCTGAGCGTTGCGCTCAACTTCAGCCAGGCGTATCAGTCGCAGGTGGCGGCGCGGTGGCTCCGCGACCGGGTCGGCCAGCGCGCCACCGTCCTGCGCGACGGCCGGGCGCAGGAAATCCCGGCGCGGGAGGTGGTGCCGGGCGACGTCGTCCGTCTCACAGCCGGCGACCTCGTCCCGGGTGACGGCCGCCTGCTGTCGAGCAGGGACCTCTTCCTCAACGAGGCCGCGCTGACCGGCGAGTCGCTCCCGCGCGAGAAGCACGCCGACGCGGCGGTCGGGGCCGGGACGTCGCTCGGGGAAGCCCCCACGGCCGTGCTCCAGGGCACGTCCGTGGTGAGCGGCCTCGGCGAGGCTGTGATCGTCCGCACCGGCGCCCGCACCGAATTCGGGCAGGTGGCGGCGCGGCTCGCCGGTCGCGTGCCGGAGACCGAGTTCGAGCGCGGCGCGCGCCAGTTCGGGATGCTCATCCTCCAGATTGTGCTCCTGCTGGTCCTCTTCGTGTTCCTGGTCAACGCCCTGGTCCGGCGCGACCCGCTCGAGTCCTTCCTCTTCGCCGTGGCCCTGGCCGTGGGACTCACGCCCGAGCTCCTGCCCATGATCGTCTCGGTGACGCTGGCCTCGGGTGCCGTCCGCATGGCGCGGAAGAAGGTCATCGTCAAGCGCCTGGCCGCCATCGAGAACTTCGGTAGCATGGACATCCTCTTCAGCGACAAAACGGGCACGCTGACGGTGGGCGAGATCTCCGTCTCGCGCCACGTCAACGCCCGCGGCGAGGAGGACGAGGCGGTGATCCGCCTGGCTGCGCTCAACAGCGCTTTCCAGACAGGCCTCAAGAGCCCGATGGATGAGGCCATCCTCCGTCACGAGCATCCCGACGTCGTGCGCTACCGCTCGTGCGACGAGATCCCGTTCGATTTTCAGCGGCGCCGCATGTCCGTGGTCGTCGAGAGCGGCGGCGAGCGCCTCCTGATCACCAAGGGCGCGCCCGAGAGCGTGCTGCCGGCCTGCGGCGCGCTCGAGCTCGCGGGCGCGTCCACCCCGCTCGACGCGGCGGCCCGGGCCGAGATCGAGGCGCTGTTCCGGCGCCTCTCCGGCGACGGTTACCGCGTCCTCGCGGTCGCGTACCGGCCCGTGCCGCGCCAGGCCGCCTACGGCATCGCCGACGAGTGCGAGCTTCGGTTCGTGGGCTTCGCCGCCTTCCTGGACCCGCCCCGCGAGGGCGTAGCGGACATGCTGGCCGCGCTCAAGGCCGATGGCATCACGGTCAAGATCATCACGGGGGACAACGAGCTCGTGACCCAGCACATCTGCCGGCAGGTCGGCCTCGACGCCGACGAGATCGTGCTGGGAGACGCGGTCGAGCGCATGTCCGACCCGGCACTGGCGGCCGTGGCCGAGCGCACTCAGGTCTTCGCGCGCGCGTCGCCGATGCAGAAGAACCGGATCATTCTGGCGCTGCGCTCGCGCGGCCACGTGTTGGGATGCATGGGCGATGGCATCAACGACGCCCCGGCGCTGCGATCGGCCGACGTCGGCATCTCGGTGGATACGGCCGTGGACGTGGCGCGGGACGCCGCCGACATCATCCTGCTCGAGAAGCGGCTCGACGTTCTCCACGAAGGCGTGCTCGAGGGTCGGCGGAGCTTTGGCAACATCATGAAGTACGTGCTGATGGGCACGAGCTCAAACTTTGGCAACATGCTGAGCATGGCAGCGGCCTCGATGTTTCTGCCCTTCCTGCCGATGCTGCCGCTGCAGATCCTGCTCAACAACTTCCTGTACGACCTGGCGCAGGTACCCATCCCGTCGGACCGCGTGGACGGCACCTACACGCTCAAGCCCAAGCGCTGGAACGTGCATTTCATCCGGCGGTTCATGCTGGTGATCGGGCCGCTCTCCTCGATCTATGACTTCCTGACCTTCGCCGTGATGCTGTGGCTCTTCCACGCCAACGAGTCCCTGTTCCAGACCGGCTGGTTCGTCGAATCGCTCGCGACTCAGACTCTCGTGATCTTCGTCATCCGCACCGCCGGACGGCCGTGGAAGAGCCGGCCGAGCGCGGGTCTCACCTGGGGTGTGTGCGCCTGCGTGGCGGCGGGCGCCGCGATCCCGTTCACGCCCTTGGCGCCGTGGCTCGGTTTCACGCCGCTGCCGCCGCTCTTCTTCGCGATCCTCGTGCTGATGATCGTGACGTATCTCGGGCTCGTCGAGGTCGTCAAGCGCTGGTTCTACCGCCGGTACTCGATTTAGGCGGGAACCGCAGCGCCGCGGACGAAGAGCGGGCCCGGCAGCGGGCCCCACGCACAGCGCTCGAGCTCCTCGATGGTGAAGCCCGCCCGGCGGACCGCCGTCACCGTGTCCCGGTTCGGGTGGCAGCCGGCGAACAGCGCCTTCCACGCCGGCGCCACGACGTCCTGCACTCTGCCCCAGACGGGGTGCTCGAGCCTCACGTGTTCGAGGAAGAGGAGCCGGCCCCCCGGTCTCAGGATCCGACGGATCTCGTGGAGCGCCCGCGCCGGATCCTCGACCGTGCAGAGGACGAGGGTGGCGAGCACGGCGTCGACGGACGCCGCCTCGAGCGGGAGCGATTCGGCGGCATCGGGCAGGAAGGTGACGGAGAGTCCCAGCGCCCGGGCGCGCCGCCGCGCGCGGGCAAGCATGTACGGATCGGGCTCGGCTGCCAGCACCTGCGCATCTGCGTCGAGGTAGGGGAAGTTGGCGCCGGTCCCCGCGCCCAGGTCGAGCACACGCCCGGTCGCGCGGGCGCAGAGCCACGCGCGATGGGCGCCGAGGAACTTCCGCTCGGCCGAGCGCGTCAGGCGGTCGTACACCGCCGCGAAGACAGGATGCCCCGTCAACGGAGCTGATCGAGCGGCAGGGGCGTCTCGCCGACGGCGGCGGCGACCGCGGGATAGACGACGCGCCCCCGCCAGACGTTGACGCCGCGGGCCAGCTCGGCGCTCTCGCGCACCGCCCTGAGCGCGCCCTTGCGCGCGAGATCCAGCGCGTAGGGCAGGGTGGCATTGGTGAGCGCGAAGGTCGAGGTGCGCGGCACCAGCGCCGGCATGTTGGTGACGCCGTAGTGCAGCACGCCGTGGAGCGTGTAGACCGGCTCCACGAGCGTCGTCGGGCGGATCGTCTCCACGCAGCCGCCCTGGTCCACCGCGACGTCCACGATGACGGCGCCGGGCTTCATGCGGGCGACCACGGTCTCCGTGACGAGCCTCGGCGCCTTGGCGCCCGCCACGAGCACCCCGCCGACGAGGAGATCGGCGCGCTGCGCCGCCTGCTCGATGTTGAAGGCGTTCGAGGACAGCGTGACGACCCGCCCGTTGAAGAGATCGTCGGCGGCGCGGAGGCGGTCGAGGTTGATGTCGAGGAGCGCGGCGTCGGCTCCCAGGCCGAGCGCAACCTTGGCAGCGTTGATTCCCACGGTGCCCGCTCCCAGTATGACCACGTTGCCGCGGGGAACGCCGGGCACGCCCGAGAGCAGGATGCCGCGACCGCCGTAGGCGCGGCCGAGGTAGTGGGCGCCTTCCTGGACCGCGAGCCGTCCAGCCACCTCGCTCATGGGCGTGAGGAGCGGCAGGCTGCCGTCGGCCCGCTCGACGGTCTCGTAGGCGATGGCGAGGACGCCGCGCGCCTGGAGCGCGCGGACCAGGTCGGGCACGGGCGCCAGGTGGAGATAGGTGAAGAGCGTCTGGCCCTCGCGAATGCGCGGAATTTCCTCGGCGAGCGGCTCCTTGACCTTGAGCACGAGCTCGGCCCGGCTCCAGACTGCGCCCACCTCGCCGGGCTCGGCGCCGGCCTGGGTGTACTCCTTGTCTCGGAACCCGCTTCCTGCCCCGGCGCCCGCCTCGACCAGCACCCGGTGGCCGGCCTCTGAGAAAGCCCTCGCGCCTGCGGGCGTGAGCGCTACGCGCTGTTCGCCGACCTTGATCTCCCGCGGCACGCCGATGACCATGTTGCCAATATGCGCGCCGGGATTCCGGCGGGCAAGCCGGGGCGGCGGCCATGGGGTGGGCCCGCCCCAATCCGGGCGCGGCCGCCCCAGCCGGACGCGGGGGCGCTCGCCAAGTCCGCGTAACACCGTGGCCTCGCGCTGGCACCGCGGTTGCTTCTTCCATGGAGCGGAGGCCCTCGCCTCGACCAACGTGGAAAGGAGGAGTAAGTCATGCGTTCGCTGATGCCGTGGATGGGGATGCCGAACCTCAAGCAGGAGATGGAAAAGCTCTTCGACCGGTTCGCCGACTTCAAGCTGGAGGAGTTCCCGGCGACGGGCGAGTGGGCGCCGAGCATGGATGTCTCCGAGACGAAGGACGCCGTGATGGTCAAGGCGGAAGTCCCGGGCATGGATCCGAAGGACATCCAGATCTCGCTCCAGGAGCAGCTTCTGACCATCAAGGGCGAGAAGCAGATCGACAAGGAGGAGAAAGAGGAGCGCTACTACCGCGCGGAGCGGAGCTACGGGGCCTTCACCCGCAGCGTCCGTCTGCCCGTGGCCGTGGACGGCAGCAGGGTCAGCGCATCCTTTAAGAACGGGCTGCTGACGGTCACCCTGCCCAAGACGCCCGCCGCCAAGGGCACGATGATCCCGATCAAGACGGAGTAGCGTCTGGGCCATTACCGCTTTCTCGAAGAGGTCGCGCTCGCCGACTGCGCGGTCGAGGTCGAGGGCCGAGACCCCGCCGACCTCTTCGAGACTGCGGCTTCGGCTTTGGCTTGTCTCATGGTCGATCCGGCCACGCTGTCCATCACCGTCGAGCGGGCCGTGACCATCGAAGCGCCGCAGCTCGACCTGCTGCTCTACGACTGGCTGTCCGAGCTGATCTACCTCAAGGACCGCGACCGGCAGGTCTTCCCGGCCGCTCAGGTCACAATCGCGGGCAAGGGGCCCTTCAGGCTCGACGCGATCGCGCGGGGCGGCACCATCGACGCGGAACACACGACCCTCGGCGCCGACCCCAAGGCCGTCACCTTCCACCAGTTCGTCCTCGAACAAACCGCCGACGGCTGGCGGGCCCGGCTCGTCATCGACATCTGAGGCGCCATGAGGACATCGCCGGAGCTCCGGGCAAAGGCCAGGCCGGCGGGCGACTGCGTCTGGGAGATCGCGCCGTCCGAGAAGGCCGGGATGCGGGTGCCCGCGCGCATTTACGCTTCCGAGGCGCTCTTCGGCCAGATGGATGATGGCGTCTTCGAGCAGGTGACGAACGTCGCCTGCCTGCCGGGCATCGTCCGCGCGGCGCTCTGCATGCCTGACGGCCACTGGGGCTACGGTTTCCCGATCGGCGGTGTCGCGGCCTTCGACGCCGAGGACGGCGTGATTTCGCCTGGCGGCATCGGCTTCGACATCAACTGCGGCATGCGCCTGATCCGGACCGGGCTCAGCGAGGGGGAGGTGCGCCCCCGCATCACGGAGCTCATCGACGCGCTCTTCGAGGCCGTGCCGTCCGGCGTGGGCGCCAAGGGCTTCGTGCGCCTCACCGAGGAGTCCTTCCGCCGCATCATGGTCCAGGGCGCCGGCTGGTGCGTGGCGCACGGCTACGGCTGGCCCGAGGACCTCGAACGGATGGAAGGTCAGGGATGCCTGCCGGGCGCCGATCCGACCCACGTCAGCGCGCGCGCCGTCTCGCGCGGCATGGAGCAGCTCGGCACGCTCGGCTCGGGCAACCACTACCTCGAGATCCAGGTCGTGCGCGAGGGCGGCATCCACGATCCGGTCGCAGCCCGCGCGCTCGGCGTCGAAGCGCCCGGCCAGGTCTTCGTCATGCTCCACTGCGGCTCGCGCGGGTTCGGTCACCAGATCGGCACGGACTACCTCCGCATCTTCGACCAGGCCATGCCGCGCTACGGGATCAGGGTCAACGACCGCGAGCTTGCCTGCGCGCCGTTTCGCTCCCCAGAGGGGCAGGCGTATTTCGGGGCCATGACGGCCGCGGCCAATTCCGCCTTCGCCAACCGGCAGGTGATCACCCACCGGGTGCGCGAGGTCTTCTCGCGGATCTTCGGCAGGGATGCGCGGACGCTCGGGCTCGACATGATCTACGACGTCTGCCACAACACCGCCAAGCTCGAGCGCCATCGCGTGGACGGCCGCGAGATGGAGCTGGTCGTCCACCGCAAGGGCGCCACGCGGGCCTTCGGCCCGGGCGCTCCCGACGTGCCGTCGGCCTACCGGACGATCGGCCAGCCGGTCATCATCGGCGGCTCCATGGAGACGGGCTCGGCGCTCCTCGTGGGAACGGCCCACGCCATGGAAGAAACCTGGGGTTCCACGGCGCACGGCGCCGGGCGCACCATGTCCCGCGCCCAGGCCAAGAAGCTCGTAAGGGGGGACACCCTGATTCGCGACATGGCCGCGCGCGGCATCGTCGTGCGTGCCGCCTCCAAGTCCGGCGTGGCCGAGGAGGCCGGCTTCGCCTACAAGGATCTCTCCGCCGTGGTGGACGTGCTCCACCGTCTCGACCTCTCCCGCCGCGTCGCCACGCTCTCGCCTATCGGCAACATCAAGGGTTAGGCTCGTCGGGGCGCCGCCGCCCCAGCCGGGTGAGCGCGACCCCACAGCGCGGTGCCGCCACCCGTCGCAACTTCACGATTCTGTGGGCGTGTAGCGCCGTTGAACCGTGGCATCCGCCTTGCAATCCGGGTATGACGGTCGCGCTCGACGTGGCTACACAACGCTCAGGAGGCTTTCCATGACGGCAGGCAAGGGACAGCTGGACGCGGACAGGAGCAGCGAGTTCCGTGGGCTGCTGCGCGAGGCGCGCCACCAGCTGCTTCGCACCGTGGTGGTGACGGACGGCGAGCTCGCCTCGCTGTCGGACCACGAACCCGGCTCGCTCGTGGAGGACTCGGCGCGGGGCATCATGGCGGACCTGCTGGCGCGGCTCGAAGGTCGCGAGCGCCATGAGCTCGACGAGATCCAGGCCGCGCAGGCGCGGCTCGAGACGGGCAGCTTCGGCGTGTGCGAGGACTGCGGCGGCGCCATCCCGCTGCCGCGGCTGCGGGCGGTGCCCTGGGCGCGTCACTGTCTCGGCTGCCAGACCAGGGACGAGCGGCCCAGAGACGTGCGCTCATGATTGCGTGGGCGCGCGACGTGAGGGCAGCGTCGGTGGCCGCGGCGATCGCCCTGGCGGCGACCGTGGCGTTCGGGCAAGACGGTACCGCGCTCGCCTCGCAGGGCAAGCGCCTGTTCACCGAGCAGGGCTGCTACGGCTGCCACACTGTCGGCAAGGCCGGCACACCCATCGCGAACGATCTGTCGCAGGTGGGCTCGAAGTACCCTGAGAGCTACCTGCGCCAATGGCTGCGCGAGCCCAAGCAGCAGAAGCCGCGGGCGCACATGCCGAAGATCGAGATGGCCGAGGCGGATGCCCGGGCGATCGCCGCCTACCTGGCTTCCCTCAAGTGACGCCATGACCGCCTTCCGCCGCATCCTGCATCCAACGGACTTCTCGCGAGCCTCGGCGCCGGCCCTTCGGCGCGCCGTGGCCCTGGCGAGGGCGTGCCGCGCGCCACTCGTGCTGGTCCACGTCATGACGCCGCCGTCCCCGTTCATCGGCGAGGGCACGCTGCCGAGCAGCTACGCCGACCTGCTCATCCTGGCCCAGCGCTCCGCCAGACGGCGGCTCGCCGCCGCCCTCGCCCGCGTAAGGCGGAAGCGCGTGCGCGCCCGGGCGATCTTCGCGGAGGGGCTCCCGGCGGACGAGATCCTGCGCGCGGCGCGGCGCACGCGGGCCGACCTCATCGTGATGGGCACGCACGGACGCACCGGCGTGTCCCGCGTCTTCATGGGCAGCGTCGCCGAGCGCGTCGTGCGCGAATCACGCTGCCCCGTGCTGACGGTGCGGGCCCATGGCCGCTGACCAGGCCGCCGACGGTCTCGCGCGGATCCTCGTGCCGACGGATTTTTCCGAGGGTTCCGAGCGCGCATGGGCCGAGGCGCGTCGGCTGGCTGCGCGGCTCGGCGCCGAGCTGGTGCTGGTCCACGTGCTGGTCGAGACTCCGCTCTACTCGGAGGGGCCCTTCACCATGAAGCGGGCGCGCGGCGTCTTCGATGCGGCGCGAGCGTGGGCCGTGAAGACACTCGGGGAGTGGACCGCGACCGCCGCGGCCGCGGGCATCTCCGCGCGCTGGGTCCTGCGGACCGGCGTGCCGTACAAGGAGATCGTCGGGGCGGCGGCCCGCGAGCGCGCCGATCTCATCGTGATCGGGACGCACGGGCGGGGCGGCCTCGATCGCGCGCTGCTCGGCAGCGTCGCCGACCGCGTGATCCGCCTCGCGCCGTGCCCGGTCGTGACCGTGCGGGACACGGAGTAGGGCATGGCGGACCGATCGACGGAGCGCTGCGGGGCCGTGCGCGACTGGATGACGAAGCAGCCCGCCACGGTGGCGCCGGACTCCTCGATCGGCGCGGCGCTCGCGCGCATGCGCCGCGCCGAGGTGCGGCACCTCCTCGTGGTGGACGCCGACCGGCTGGTGGGCATCGTCTCGCACCGGGACTGGCGGCGGCTCGAGACCGGCGAGACGTCGGCCGGCTGGGAGAGTCAGGCCGTCGCGAGCATCATGACCGAAGACCCCGTGACGGTGGCGCCGGAGACGCCGGTGACGGTCGCCGCGCGCGTGCTGCTCGAGCGGAAGATCGGCTGCCTGCCGGTGCGCGACGGCGAGAGCATCGTCGGCATCTTCACGACCTCGGACGCGCTCGACGCGCTCCTCTCGGCGCTCGAGTAAGAACGGAGACGACATGGGCATCCGGAAGAGCTACGGCAAGAACAAGAAGAACAAGCGGCCCATTTCCGCTATCGCGGTGAAGCGGGACGAGACAGTTCGCCGCGCGGCGAAATCGCCGCGGCGCTCTCCGCGGCGCGCCCCGGCGTGAGCGCGCGCCCCGCCGGGGCGCCCCGCCGGGTTGTCGTCGGGCTCGACGGGTCGTCCCACGCCTCCCGCGTGGTCGCCCACCTGGCGCGCTGGTCGGGCCGCGGCAGGGCGGTGGTGGTGCGAGTCGTCGAGCCCGTGAGGGTGCCCTCGCTCGCGTTCGTTCCGGCTTCCGTGCGGGCCGCCGTTGCGGGCCTGGTCCGGGCGGATATGGGCGCGCGCGTGCGTACGGCGCGGCGCGAGGTGGAAGCTGCGGTCGCGCGCCTCAGGCGTGCGGGGTGGCGCGCGCACGGAACCGTTCGTGTCGGGGTGCCGCTGCCTGAATTGCTCCGGACCGTCCGCGAGGAGCGGGCAGGGATGCTCGCCCTGGGCGCCCGTGGAGCGGGGGGCGCCGCGCGCCTCCTCCTCGGCAGCGTGGCTGACGGTGCCCTCAAGCGAGCGCCTGTCCCGGTCCTCATCGTGAGGTAACGAACATGAAGATCAGCGAGATCCTGCTGCCGACCGACTTCTCGGCCGCAGCCGAAGCGGCCGCTCTGGTCGCGACGGCCATGGCGCGGGAGACCGGCGCGCGGCTGCACGTGGTGCACGTCGTGCCCCCGGCCACCGACCCATCATTGGGCTCGGAGCAGTTGACCCGGCTCGGCCGCCAGCTCGGCACGGGACTCGCCCTCGAGCTCGCGCTCCTCTCCGGCCGGGCGGCCCGGGAGATTACCGCATACGCGCGCGACAAGGGCATCGACCTCATCGTGATGAGCACCCACGGCCGCACGGGCGTGAGCCGGACCCTGCTCGGCAGCGTGGCCGAAGCCGTCGTGCGGCTCTCGCCCTGCCTCGTGCTGACCGTGCCCATGGCGCTGCCCACGGCTGGGACGCCTGCGGCATCGTTGGCGCACGCGGGCGCGCCCCCCGTGCCCCATCGCTGCATCGTCTGCGCGGGGCAGACCGACGACCTCGTCTGCGAAACGTGCCGCGCGCGCATCCGGGGCGAGGCGCTCGAGCACAAGATCGAATCCGAGCGGGCGGGCCGCCGCGGGTCCTCGGCCTGAGGAGGGCAGCATGAGCTGGCTGCGGAAAGCGGAGTGGCCGTGGTGGCAGGCGGGCCTGATGCTGGGCCTCCTCAATGCTTTTGTCTTCTACACGGCGAACTACTACCTCTCGACCTCGACGACCTTCTCGCGCGCCGCGGGCATGATCGTGGGCCTCGTGGCGCCCGCGCACGTGGCCGCCAACGCCTACTACCGGATGGTCAAGCCCGTCGTGGATTGGCAGTTCATGCTGGTCCTGGGCATTCCGCTCGGCGCCTACCTGGCGGCGCGGCTCGGCCGCGGGAGCGTCGCGTTCACCACGGAGATGCCGGCGCTCTGGGTCAGCCGGTTCGGGACGAGTCGGGGCCGCCGGTGGGCCGTCGGCCTCCTGGGCGGTTTCCTCGTGGGCTTCGGAGCCCGGCTTGCCGATGGCTGCACGTCGGGCCACGGGCTCAGCGGGGGACTCCAGATGGCGGTGAGCAGCTGGATCTTCCTCGGCGCGATGATGCTCGCGGGCATCGTGGCGGCGCGGTTCGTCTTCAGGGGGCCTGACAATGGGGCCGCTTGATCTGACGGGCGCTGCGAGGCTCCTGCTCGGGCTCGCGACGGGCATCGCCTTCGGCTTCGTCCTCCAGAAGGGGCAGATGACCCGCTACGACAAGATCGTGTCCTTCTTCCGCCTGACCGACCTGACCATGCTCAAGGTGATGATGGGCGGCATCCTCTCCGGCATGGTGGCCGTGTACGCCCTCTACTCGCTCGGTCTCGTCAACCTTCACATCAAGCCGACGGTCCTCGCCGCCAACGTCCTGGGCGGGCTCGTCTTCGGCGCGGGCATGCTGCTCCTCGGATTCTGACCCGGCACCTGCGCCGGGGCCTTCGGTGAAGGCCGCATGGACGGGCTGCTGAGGGGAGTGCTGGGAATCCTGCTGGGAGCGGGCGTCTACTCGGAGGTCTATCCGTTCATCAAGGACACGCTGCTGCGAGTCGGAGACTTTGGAAAGCTGACGCTGCCCGGCCTGCTCGGCGTCAACCACTGGGTCGTCATCGTGCCCCTGGTCGCCGTGTGCGGCGCGGCACTCGTTTGGCTCGACCGCCGGGGTCCGTGACCCCGCGGTCGGCGTTTCCATCCTCCACACCGATCGAAGAGGAGAGCGCGCGCGTATGAGCGACCGCGTCGAACGGTTCGTCTACGACGACCAGATCGTCCGCATGTTCCTGCTGGTCACCGTGCTGTGGGGCCTGGTCGGCATGGCCGTGGGCCTGCTGATCGCGCTCCAGCTCGTCCTGCCCGTCCTCAACTTCCAGACGTCGTGGCTCTCCTTCGGCCGGCTGCGCCCGCTGCACACCAACGCGGTGATCTTCGCCTTCGCGGGCAACGCGATCTTCGCGGGCGTCTACTACTCCTCGCAGCGCCTCCTCAAGGCGCGCATGTGGAGCGACGCGCTGGGCCGGCTACACTTCTGGGGGTGGCAGGCCATCATCGTCGCCGCCGCCGTGACGCTGCCGCTCGGCTACAGCCAGTCGAAGGAGTACGCGGAGCTCGAGTGGCCCATCGACATCGCCATCGCCGTCATCTGGGTCGTCTTCGCCGCGAACTTCTTCGGCACGCTGGCCCGCCGGCGCGAGCGGCACCTCTACGTCGCGCTCTGGTTCTACATCGCCACGCTGGTGGCCATCGCCGTGCTCCACATCTTCAACAACCTCGTGGTCGTGGCGGGGCCGATGAAGAGCTACTCGATCTACGCGGGGGTGCAGGACGCCTTCATGCAGTGGTGGTACGGCCACAACGCGGTCGCCTTCTTCCTGACCACGCCGTTCCTCGGCATGATGTACTACTTCCTGCCCAAGGCGGCCGAACGGCCGGTGTACTCCTACCGCCTGTCGATCCTGCACTTCTGGACTCTGGTCTTCATCTACATCTGGGCGGGGCCGCACCACCTCCACTACACGGCGCTGCCCGCCTGGGCCTCGACGCTCGGCATGCTCTTCTCGGTCATGCTGTGGATGCCGTCCTGGGGCGGGATGATCAACGGGCTTCTGACGCTCCGTGGCGCGTGGTCGAAGGTGACCGACGATCCCGTGCTCAAGTTCTTCGTGGTGGCGGTGACCTTCTACGGCATGTCGACCTTCGAGGGGCCGCTCCTGTCGATCAAGAGCGTCAACGCGCTCTCGCACTACACGGATTGGACCATCGCCCACGTCCACGCGGGCACGCTCGGCTGGGTCGGCTTCATGATCTTCGGGATGATCTACTGGCTCCTGCCGCGCCTCTTCCAGACGGAGCTCTGGAGCAAGAAGCTGGCCGAGCTGCACTTCTGGATCGGCACGATCGGCATCCTGCTCTACATCGTGGCCATCTACGCGGCCGGGCTGACCCAGGGACTCATGTTCCGCGCCTTCGACGAGAGCGGGCGGCTCGCGTACCCGGACTTCATCGAGGCGACCGTACGGCTCATGCCCATGTACTGGGTGCGCGTGCTGGGCGGCGGCCTCTACATCGCCGGCATGGCGCTCTGCGCGTGGAACGTGGTGATGACGTGGCGGCGCGCGCCCGCGGCGTATGCGGAGCCCGTGCACGAGGCGCCCGCGCTGACCCGCGAGTACCGGGCCGAGGTGACGGCCGCCGGCTTCAAGCGCGCGGCGTGGCACCGGCGCTGGGAGGGCATGCCGCTGACCTTTTCCATCTGGGTCGTCGTCGCGGTGGTGAGCGCCTCGCTCTTCGAGATCATCCCCATGTTCCTCATCCGCTCGAACGTGCCCACGATCGCCGCGGTCATGCCCTACACGCCGCTGGAGCTCGCCGGGCGCGATGTCTACATCTCGGAGGGCTGCAACAACTGCCACTCGCAGATGATCCGGCCCATCCGCTCCGAGACGGTGCGCTACGGGGAATACAGCAAGCCGGGCGAGTTCGTCTACGACCATCCGTTCCTCTGGGGCTCCCGCCGCATCGGCCCGGACCTGCAGCGGATCGGCGGCAAGTACCCGAACCTCTGGCACGTGCGCCACATGGAGGACCCGCGCTCGACCACGCCGCAGTCCATCATGCCGCCATACCCGTGGCTGGCGAAGCGGCCGCTCGATTTCGCGGCCGTCGAGCGCGGCGTGGCGGCGCAGGTGACGCTCGGCGTTCCGTACACGCCCCAGCAGGTCAAGGGCGCCCCGGAGCTCGCGCGGGCGCAGGGGAAGAAGATCGCGCAGGCGATCGTCGCGCAGGGCGGGCCCAAGGGGCTCGAGGAGACTCGGCTCGTGGCGCTCATCGCGTACCTCCAGCGGCTCGGCACCGATATCAAGAAGAGCCCGGCCGCGGCCGGCCCCAGCGGACGCCGGGCCGAAGCCCTACCGCAGCCCCAACCCCACCCGGAGCCGAGGCGGTGACATGAGCCTCACCGACGTGATGAGCGGCTTCGGGCTGCAGATCTTCGCCGAGGCCGGCCTGGTGCTGTTCGGGGCCGCCTTCCTCGCGATCGCGGTGACCACGTTTCTCCGGCGCAACCGGGAGCACTTCGAGCGCGCCCGCTTTCTGCCCCTCGAGGACGAGCCGAGCGCGCCGCTGACAGGGGAGAGAGCGACCCATGAGTGACGCCGACCGCGACCGGCTGCTGCCGCACGCCCAGGACGGCATCGAGGAGTATGACAACCCGCTGCCCGGCTGGTGGGTGTGGATCTTCTGGGTGACTATCGCGTTCTCGCTCGGGTACTGGGCCTACTACCAGCTGGGGCCGGGGCCGTCGGTGGTCGCCGTCTACGAGGCCGAGATGAGGGCGGCGGCCGAGCGGCAGCCCAAGGCGGTGGCCAGTGCGGTCACGGACGCTTCGCTGGCGGCGCTCGAGAAGGACGCGGCCGCGATGGCCAAGGCGAAGGGGATCTTCGCCACCCGGTGCGCGCCGTGCCATGGCGATCGCGGCCAGGGCATCGTCGGGCCCAACCTCACGGACGAATACTGGCTGCACGGCGGGCGGCTGACCGAGTTCTACGAGACGATCAGCGAGGGTGTGCCCGAGAAGGGCATGGTGCCCTGGAAGACCCAGCTCTCGCCCGCTGAAATCGCCGCCATGGCCGCCTACGTTGGAACGCTGCGGGGCACGCATCCGCCCAACCCCAAGCCGCCGGAGGGCCAGAAGGCCGCCGCGGACGGCTCACCGACCCGTTGAGAGGGACGATGCCCGCGCCGCCACCGCTGCCCTCAGCGACCAAGGAGCGCGTCCTTCCCACGCTCAACCTGGACGGCACGCGACGCTGGATGCGCCCCAAGCTCTTCGAGGGGCGTTTCCTTCGGCGCCGGCGGGCGCTCGCTTGGGCGCTCATCGGGCTCTTCACCGTCCTGCCGTATCTCAGGATGGGCGGCAAGCCCGTCATCCTGCTCGACGTCGTCAATCGGCGCTTCATCCTCTTCGGGGCCACGTTCCTGCCGACGGACACGATGCTGCTGATGCTCCTCCTCGTGGGCCTCTTCATCGGCATCTTCCTCCTGACGGCGATCTACGGCCGCGTCTGGTGCGGCTGGGCCTGTCCCCAAACGGTCTACATGGAGTTTCTCTACCGCCCCATCGAGCGGCTCATCGAGGGCGGCCCGCGCGCGCAGCGCGACCTCGACGGCCGGCGGCTCGCGCCGCGGCGACTCGTCAAGTACGCGGTCTTCGGCGCCCTCAGCATGTTCCTCGCCCATACCTTCCTCGCGTACTTCGTGGGCGTCGAGGCGCTCCGTCACTGGATCACGCGCTCGCCCTTCGAGCACCCGGCCGCCTTCCTCGTGATGGCGGGCACCACCGCGCTGATGTTCCTCGACTTCGGCTGGTTCCGCGAGCAGGTCTGCGTCGTGGCGTGCCCGTACGGGCGCTTCCAGTCAGCATTGCTCGACCGGCGCTCGCTCATCGTCGGCTACGACTTCCGCCGCGGCGAGCCGCGCGGGCGCCTCGCGCGCCGTGCGGGCAACGGCCCCGGCGCTCCGCCGCTGGCCTTGGGCGACTGCATCGACTGCGGCGCGTGCGTGGTCACGTGCCCGACGGGCATCGACATCCGCGACGGGTTGCAGATGGAGTGCATCCACTGCACGCAGTGCATGGACGCGTGCGACTCGATCATGGAGCGGATCGGCCGGCCGCGCGGGCTGATCCGCTACAGCTCGAGCGACGAGCTGGGCGGGGCGCCGCGGCGCATCCTCCGGCCGCGCGTCGTCCTCTACCCGATCTTATTGATCGCGGTCTGGGGGATGCTCGGCTGGGCGCTCGCGCACCGGGCGAGCGCCGACGTGACGGTCCTGCGCGGGCTCGGCAGCCCGTTCACGCTCCTGCCGTCGGGCGACGTGTCGAACCAGATCCGGGTCAAGATCGTCAACCGCGCCGACGGCGATCGCCGCTACCTGATCGAGCTCGCCGACGGCGAGGGTCTCCACTTCATCGCGCCCGACAACCCGCTCGCCGTTGCGGCCGGGCACGCGGCCACGGCGACGGTCTTCGTGACCGCGCCGCGCGCGGCGTTCCACGGCGGCGCGCGCGAGATCCGCTTCCGGGTCGGGGACGGCGCCGGCTTTGCCGCCTCTGTGCCGTACCGCCTGCTCGGACCCGAGGAGACGCGGCCGTGAGGAGCCGCGGCTGGTACTGGCCGGTGGGCCTGGCGGCGCTCCTCGTCGGCTCCGCGGGAGCCAACATCGCGCTTGTCGTCATCACCTCGCGCGACGCCTCCTTCGCGGTCGAGCCCAACTACTACGCGAAGGCGCTCGCCTGGGACGAGACCATGGCCCAGCAGGCGCGCAACGAGGCGCTCGGCTGGTCGCTCGGGCTCAGTGTCGAGCCGACAGGAGAGCGCGGCGGGATGACGGTGGCCGCGCGCCTCACCGATGGCGCGGGCGCGCCGCTCCCGGGCGCGCGCATCGCGATCGAGGCGCTGCACAACGCGCGAGCGAGCCGGGTGCTGACGGCGGTCCTCGAGCCTCGGGGTCTGGGCTACGTGGCGGCGATGCCGCTCGAGCGGCCGGGTCTCTGGGAATTCCGCATGCGCGTCACGCGCGGCCCGGACGTCTTCACCGCGACCCTCATGCGCGACGTGCCGGAGGCCCGGTGACAACCCTCGCCCTGACCGTGCTCGGGGCGAGCCTCGTGGGCAGCCTTCACTGCGCCGGCATGTGCGGCGGCTTCGTCGCCTTCTACACGGGCGCCGCCGGTCGCCGCCCGGGGCTCGGCCACGCCGCGTACAACCTCGGCCGTTTCGCCGCGTACGCGACCCTGGGCGCGCTGGCGGGCACGCTCGGCGCGGCCCTCGACCTGGCCGCGGCGCCCGCGGGGATCCAGCGGGGCGCGGCGGTGCTGGCCGGGGTCCTGATCGCGCTGTGGGGGACGCGGACGCTCCTCGAGACGGCCGGAGTGCGCGTGGCGCGGCTCGAGCCTCCGGCCGCGCTCCGCGGCGCCGTCGCCCGTGGTGTGGCGGCGGTCGCCGCCCAGCCCCCCGTGACGCGCGCTCTCGTGATCGGTCTTCTGACCGGCCTCCTGCCGTGCGGCTGGCTCTACGCGTTTATCGTCACGGCGGCGGGCACGGGCGATCCGCTTCGCGGCGCGGGACTGATGGCCGTGTTCTGGCTGGGCACCCTGCCGGTGATGGCGGGGCTCGGTGTGGCCGTCCAGGCCCTGGCGGGTGGGTTCCGCCGCTGGATGCCGGCCGTCTGCGCCGTCGCCATGATCGTGGTCGGGCTCCTCGCCGTCGCGGGGCGCGCGAGGGCTCCGGAGAGACACGCGATCCAGCACTCGGAGACGGGAGCGCCGCATGAGCATCGCTGAAGGCGCGGTCGCCCCGCCGCGCGCCGCCTTCGCCCAGTGCGCCCACTGCGGGCTGGGTGTACCGCCCGGCCTGGTGGACGGGGGCGCGCCGCGACAGTTCTGCTGCCACGGCTGCCGCGCCGTGTACGCGGTGATCCACGAGCACGGTCTCGACCGCTACTACGCGCTCCGCGACTCGACGGACGCCGCGCCCGCACCGGCGAACCCGACCGGCAGGTCGTACGGCGAATTCGACGACCCCGGCTTTCAGGCCCGCGCCTGCTGGCGCACTGCCGACGGTCTCGCAGCGACGGAGCTCTACCTCGAGGGCGTCCACTGCGCGGCCTGCGTCTGGCTCGTGGAGCGTCTGCCGGGCCTCGTGCCCGGGGTGCTGGAGGTCCGCCTCGACCTGCCGCGCTCCCGCGCGCTCGTGCGCTGGGACCCGCGGGCCGTGCTGCTGTCCGCCGCCGCGCGGCAGCTCGACGCGCTGGGATACCGCGCTCACCCGAGCCGCGGCCTCGAGGCGCGGGCGCTCCGCCGGCAAGAGGACCGGAGGATGCTGGCGCGGATCGGGCTGGCGGGCGCTGTCGCGGCCAACGTCATGGCCATCGCCTTCGCGCTGTACGGCGGCGCCTTCCACGGCATGGAGCCCGAGTACGCCTCGCTCTTCCGCTGGACGAGCCTCGCGATCACGGTGCCGTCCGTCATCTGGGGCGGCGGCGTCTTTTTCCGCGGCGCCTGGGCCGCGCTCCGGATGCGGACGCTGCACATGGATCTGCCCATCAGCATCGGGCTCCTGGCAGGGTTTCTCCACGGCGCCGTCAACACGCTCCGCGGGGCGGGGGACGTCTACTTCGACTCGGTGACGGCGCTGATCTTCCTGCTCCTGGCCGGCCGCTACGTCCAGCGTCGCCAGCAGCGCGCCGCCGCGGACTCGGCAGAGCTCCTGGCCGCGCTCGCTCCGAGCGCCGCGCGGGTCATCGAGGCGCGCGGCGTTCGGGAGGTGCCGCTCGAGGCGCTCCTGCCGGGCGCGCGCGTCGAAGTGCGGGCGGGCGACGTCGTGCCCGCCGACGGCGTCATCGCGTCCGGCCGCTCGGCCCTCGACCTCTCGCTGCTCTCGGGCGAATCGCGCCCGATGGGCGCCGGACCCGGCGACCGGGTGCACGCGGGCACGGTCAATCTCTCCTCCCGCCTCGAGGTTCTGGTGGAGCAGACCGGTGAGGACACGCGCATCGGCCGGCTGATGAAGCTCGTCGAGGAGTATGGGCGGCGCCGCGCGCCCATCGTGGAGCTCGCCGACCGCATCGCCGGACATTTTGTCGCCGCCGTGCTGGTCCTGGCGGCGCTGACGTTCGCGCTCTGGGCGCGCGTGGACGCGGGGCGGGCGGTGGACCACGCCGTCGCCCTCCTGATCGTCACGTGTCCCTGCGCGCTCGGCCTGGCGACGCCGCTGGCGCTCAGCGCGGCCATCGGGCAGGCGGCCCGCGCGGGCTTCCTGATCAAGGGCGCCGACGTGATCGAGAAGCTGACACGGCCCGGCCGTATGTGGCTCGACAAGACCGGCACGCTCACGGCCGGGCGCGCCGCGCTGCTCGCCTGGTGGGGCGACGCGGCGGCCAGGCCGCTCGCGGCCGCCGCCGAGGCCCACTCGTCACACCCGCTGGCACGCGCGCTCGTGGCCGCCCTGGGCCCGGCGCCCGACCTGCCCGTGACGATCACCGAGACGCACGGCGGCGGCATCGAGGGAGAGGTGGCGGGCCGCGCCGTGGTCTTGGGCTCGCCCGATTTCGTGGGGGCGCGCGTCGGCTTCGTACCGCCCGAGTTCGCGGGTCATGCGCGCGATCTCTCCGAAGGCGGGCTCACGCCGGTGCTGGTGGCCGTGGACGGCGCCGTGGTCGCGGCGGCCGGCTTCGGCGACCCGCTGCGCGGGGACGCGGGGCCCGCGCTCGCCCGCGTGAGCAACCACGGCTGGCGCGTCGGCATCCTCTCGGGCGACGACCACGTGGTGGTCGCGGCCGTCGGGACCCGCCTGGGCCTCGATCCGGAGGACTGCCGGGGCGGGGTCTCGCCGGAGGCCAAGCTCCGCGCGGTGCGGGACGGGGCGGCCGCCGGATCGGTCGTCATGGTCGGCGACGGCGTCAATGACGCCGCGGCGCTCGCGGCGGCCACGGTCGGCATCGCCGTGCACGGCGGCGCCGAGGCCGCGCTGGCCGCTGCGGACGTGTTCATCACGCGGCCGGGTGTCGCGCGCGTGGCGGACCTGCTCGACGGGGCGGCGCGCGCCATGAAAACGGTGCGCCGCAACCTCGTCCTCTCCCTCTGCTACAACGCGGTCGGCGTGGCGCTCGCCATGGCGGGTCTGATCACTCCGGTCGTCGCCGCCGTGCTGATGCCGCTGTCCTCCATCACGGTGATCGCCAGCTCCTACCGGGCGAGAAGCTTCACGCGCGCTGGGGAGCCATCGTGTCGGTGATGTTCATCCTCCTGCCGCTGGCACTGGTCTTCGCCGCCGCCGCCCTGGGCGTCTTCATCTGGGCGGCGTTGTCCGGCCAGTATGACGACGTCCACACTCCGGCCGTGCGCATCCTCTACGATGACGAGTCGGCGGGGCATGACGACGAGCCGCCGGGGCCATCCCGGCAGAGTCCGTGAGGGCGGCCTTCGCCGCCCGATTTGACTTCTCCCGCGGTCTGTCGGAGTATCCGGTGACATGGCTGGCCGGGACTACGACGCCATCATAGTGGGTGCCAGCTTTGCCGGCTTGGCGGTGGCGCGCCGGCTCACCGGGCGCGTCCTCCTCCTCGACCGCAACGAGGTCGGCGCGGTACAGACCTCGGCCTGCGGCACGCCGCTCTGGGTTCCCCAGGCGCTCGGCGTCGCCGACAGCGTGCTCCAGGTCCACGACAAGCTCACCGTGCGGGCCCCGACGCGCACGGTCACCTACGACCTCTCGGCGGTGCCTTTCTGCACGTTCGACTACAAGCGCTTCTGCGAGGGGCTCCTCGAGCAGACGCGGGCGCGTTTCCTCAGGGCCTCGGTGACGGGGGTCGAGGACGGCGCGGTGCTGACGAGCGACGGGCGCTTCACGGCGCCGGTGATCGTGGACTGCTCGGGCTGGCGGGGCGCCCTCGTCAACAGCGGCAGCGCAGCGACGCCGGCCCGCGGCGACTTCTCGTTCGGGCTCGAGACGCGGACCGCGCTCGAAGACGAGGGGCTGTCCTTCTGGCTCGACGGCAGCCTGATTCCGCGCGGGCTCGGCTGGATCTTCCCCGTTGGCAAGGGCAGCCTCATCGGGCTCGGCTCCTACGTGGGGCTGTCCAAGCTCAAGCCGGCCCTCGAGCGCTTCCTGCGCGACCGCGGCACGGTGGCGACCACCTACCACGGCACGTACTTCCCGAACCGCCTCTTCCGCCCGACCGTGGGGCGGCTCTTTGCCGTCGGCGACGCGGCCGGGCAGTGTCTGCCTCTCACGGCCGAGGGCATCAGGCCGGCGCTCTACTTCGGGGTCGAGTGCGGGCGCATCATCCAGCAGATCTTCGAGGGCCGCGTGGGTCTCAGCGACGGGCTCGAGCGCTACCGCACGCTCGTGGACAGCTATCGCCGCGCCTACCGCATCCTGCGGCTGGCGCAGTGGGCGGCCGAGCACGTCCCGACCCACTTGTTCGCCGCCCTCACGGGGTTGGCCGCGCGCCACCCGGTGCTGCCGCGCTGGTGGCCGCGCTACGGCTGGTTCGGGCGCTTCGATCCCGACCCGTCGCCGGTGGCGTGACCGCGCAGGGCGCGACCGAGAGGCGGCTCTGACCACCCGCACGCGGTGGGCGCTGGCGCTGGCAGTCACCCTCGGTGTGTGCGCGTTCTTCGCGTGGATCGTCTGGACGGACGCGCCCGCCTACCGCTTCTGCTACCGCCTGTTCCACGACAACCAGTACATGAAGGAGAAGCTGGTTGAGTGGGGAGCGGCGGCGCCCGTCATCTTCATCCTGATCCAGTCCTTGCAGGTCGTCCTCGCGCCCGTCCCCGGCGAGGTGACCGGCATTCTCGGCGGTTTCGTCTTCGGTCAGTGGCTGGGGCTCATCTACTCGACGATCGGGCTCACGGGGGGCTCGCTCCTGGCGTTCGCGCTCGGCCGGTGGCTGGGCGACGCCTACGTGAGGCACCTCGTCAGCGAGGAGACCTGGAACAAGCTCGGGTTCATTGTGGAGGCTGAGGGCACGATTCTCTGCTTCATCATCTACCTCATCCCGGGGCTGCCCAAGGACATCGCCTGCTATCTCTTCGGGCTGTCTCCCATGCCCTTCTGGGTCTTCGCCGTGGTCTCGACGCTCGGCCGCATCCCCGGCACCTGGGTCCTGTCGGCCCAGGGGGCCAAGACCGCCACGGGGCACTATATAGAGGTAGCCCTCCTGACGGCCGCCGTCGCCGCTCTCGCCGTGCCGGCCTACTATTATCGCCACCGCATCATGGCGTGGTTCGAGGGGCGGACCCAGGATGACGAGGCGCAGGACGGGGAGAACGCGAAGGATCAGGACGGCAAGCAGGGCAAGAAGCGGCGCAAGCACCGTCGGCGGCGCGGAGCGGGCTCCTGAGGCGGTCCCGACAAGACTTGACAGGGTCCGGCAGACAGGGGTACAGTCGGCGGCACTTTCTCCATGGGAGGTTGTGAGCCGGTGAATCAGACGGGAAGCGGTACCGCGCAGGGCTGGTGGCGGTATTTTTACTTTCCCCACGTCTGCCCGCTGGCTCCCATGAGCTGAACCGAGGAGCCACGGGGCGGACCTACCGCCGGCCCGTGGCGAAGACAGACACCAGACGCCGCGGGTTACGGACCCGCGGCGTTTTCCATTTCGAGACAGGAGAGACGGACATGATCATCGTGCTGAAGCCGGGATCGAGCGACGCGGACATCGAGGACGTGTCGCGCCGCGTGCGGGACATGGGCTTCAAGACCCATCTCTCACGCGGGGACGTCCGCACCATCGTCGGCGTGGTCGGCGACGACCGCGCCAAGGAGCAGCTGCTCGCGCTGCAGTCGCTCGACTGCGTGGAGAGCGTGGTGCGGATCCTACAGCCTTTCAAGCTGGCGAGCCGCGAGGCGCACCCCGACGCGACCCAGTTCAAGGTCCACGGCGTGCCCATCGGCGGCACGCAGCTGGTCGTCATGGCCGGGCCCTGCTCCGTCGAGTCGCGGCCGCAGCTCATGGCCATCGCCGAAGGCGTCAAGGCGGGCGGCGCCCAGGTTCTCCGCGGCGGGGCGTTCAAGCCGCGGACCTCGCCCTACGCCTTCCAGGGGCTCGAGGAGGAGGGGCTGAAGCTCCTGAGCGAGGCGAGCAAGGCGACCGGCCTGCCCGTCGTGACGGAGGTCATGGAGCCCGACAAGGTGGACGTGGTGGCGCAGCACGCCGACATTCTCCAGATCGGCGCGCGCAACGTGCAGAACTTCTCGCTCCTCAAGCGCGTCGCCGAGTGCGGCAAGCCCGTGCTGTTGAAGCGCGGCATGTCGACCTCGATCCAGGAGTGGCTGCTCTCGGCCGAGTACGTGCTGGCCGGCGGCAACCCCAACGTCATTCTCTGCGAGCGCGGCATCCGGACCTTCGAGACCTCGACACGCTACACGCTCGATCTCAACGCCATCCCCGTGGTCAAGAAGCTCTCTCATCTCCCGGTGCTGGTGGATCCCTCGCATGGTACAGGCCACTGGGAGTACGTGTCCGCCATGGCCAAGGCGGGCTTGGCCGCCGGGGCCGACGGGCTCATCATCGAGGTGCACAACAATCCGGCCGAAGCGCTCTCGGATGGGCCGCAGTCGCTCAAGCCGGACCGCTTCGCCAAGCTGATGGCCGAACTTCGGCCGTTGGCCCAGGTGCTGGGGAGGTCGCTGTGATCATTATCCTGAAGTCGGGTGTCGGAGACGCGGAGATCGACGACGTCTGCCGTCGCGTGACCGAGATGGGCTACGCGCCGCACATCATTCGCGGCGAGTTCAAGACCATTGTCGCGGCGGTCGGAGAAGAGCGGGGGCGGCCCGATCTCCGCCTGCTCGAGGCGGTCGAGACGGTCGAGTCGGTCATGCCCGTCCAGCAGCCTTTCAAGCTCGCGAGCCGTGAAGTCCGGCAGGAGCCCACCGAGGTACGGGTCAACGGCGTGGTCATCGGCGGCAAGGCCGTCGTCGTCATGGCCGGGCCGTGCTCGGTCGAGTCGGAGGCCCAGGTGCTCGAAGTCGCCGACCGCGTCAAGGAGTCGGGCGCGAAGATCCTCCGCGGCGGCGCGTTCAAGCCGCGGACCTCGCCGTACGCGTTCCAGGGGCTCAAGGAGCAGGGGCTCAAGTACCTGGCGGAGGCGCGCAAGCGTACGGGGCTGCCGGTCGTGACCGAGGTGCTCGAGACGGAGAGCGTCGAGATGGTGGCCCAGTACACGGACATCCTGCAGATCGGCGCGCGCAACATCCAGAACTTCACGCTGCTGCGGCGGGTAGGGGAGATGGGCAAGCCGGTCCTGCTCAAGCGCGGCATGGCGACCAGCATCCAGGAGTTCCTGCTCTCGGCCGAGTACATCCTGGCCGCGGGCAACCCGAACGTCATCTTGTGCGAGCGCGGCATCCGCACGTTCGAGACCTCGACGCGCTTCACGCTCGATCTGAACGCGGTGCCGGTGCTGAAGAAGCTCTCCCACCTGCCGGTCTTCGTGGATCCGTCGCACGGCACGGGGCACTGGGACCTGGTCGCGCCGATGGCCAAGGGGGCGGTCGCCTGCGGCGCCGACGGGCTCATCATTGAGGTGCATCCGAAGCCCGAGGAGGCGCTCTCCGACGGGCCGCAGTCCCTCAAGCCCGCGAAGTTCGCCCAGCTCATGCGCGAGCTTCGTCCCGTCGCGGAGGCCGTCGGGCGCAGCTTGTAGTCGCCGGGAGCCGGGGGCCGGGGGGCCCGGGGGCGCCCCCGTCACCCCCAACTGCACGGGGGTTCGGGGGGCATCCCCCGGGCCCCCCGGCCCCCGGCTCCCTACCGTCCTGTGGCGACGGCCAACGGCCCCGGTGGCTTATACTGACTGCGTATGCGCGGCGTGTGGGAGTGGTGTCTGAAATACTTGCCCGAGGACCGGACCAACCGGTATCTGGTTGTCACGGTCATCGTATCGGTGCTCTTCCACATCCTCATCGGCGTGGGGCTGATCGTGGGCGGCGACATCGAGCAGCGGAAGATTATCGCCAAGCGCGGCGAGGCGATCCTCGTGGACATTGCACCCGACAAGCCGAAAGAGACGGCCCCGCTCGGCAATCCCTCGCGGCCGGTCGGCCCCAACGCGCCCGAGCCGCCGCGACAGGCCGCGCCTCCAACGCCGCCTGCTCCCAAGGCCGCGTCGGCTCCGCCAGCGCCCGCGGCTCCCAGAGTCGCGGAAGCTCCCAAGGCCGCGCCCAAAGCGCCGCCCGCGGCGCCCAAGTCCGCCGATCCCGGCCCCGCGCCCAAGGCGACTCCGCCGACCCCCGTTCCCGACCAAAGTCAGAGCGCGAAGGCGGCGCCACAACCGCCCGCGGCGCAGCCTCAGCCTCTCGCGCCGGCCGCCGATCCGCGCGTCGCCTCGGCGCCGCCGCAGCCTCCGCCCGCGGCGGCGATGTTCCGCCGGGGAGGGGGAGGAGGGCTCAAGGGCGGCCGGGGAGGCATCGAGGGCGAGCCAATCCCGCTCGACACGCCGGAGCCGAAGTTCCAGGACTACTTCAACCAGGTCCGCGAGCGGATCAAGAGCAAGTGGATCTACCCGCCCGAGGCAGCCAGCCGCGGTATCGAGGGCGAGCTGCAGATCGAGTTCGGCATCGCGAAGAGCGGGGAGCTTCAGTTCATCGAGAAGCGTCGCTCCTCCGGCACCGAGATCCTCGACGACTATGCCATGCGCGCCGTCCAGCTGGCCTCGCCCTTCCCGCCCGTGCCGGACGCGATCTCCAAGGGCGGCCTGCCCATCAACGGCAGCTTCCGCTACCACATCCTCGGCTCCGGCCTCATCAACAACTATCTCCGTTGAGGCCCCGGAGCGAGGCAGGTCCTCTTGACAGCCGTGTCGGCTATCCTGTAGTCTCGTTTGTACTTTTCGGCGTAGGCTCGTAGCTCAGCGGGAGAGCGCTACCTTGACACGGTAGAGGTCGGCGGTTCGACACCGCCCGAGCCTACCATTTACTCCACCAGTCGTTGAGGAGTGCACATCGTCGGGAACAGGCAGCACGTGTGTGGTTGAGGGAGTGCGAAGCATCACCGGGCGCAATCCCCGTGATGCTTTTTTGTCTTCACTAACTGGACGCAAGGCACAGACATGATCAATTCCGAAGAGGATCGGCACCTCAAGCTCGCTGGGGAGGCGGACTGCGCCCCGGAGCCGCTGCCGACTCTCCGCCACTCGACGGCGCACCTGATGGCCCAGGCCGTCACGCAGATCTTCCCCGAGGTCAAGGTCGCCATCGGCCCGGCCATCGAGGACGGCTTTTACTATGATTTCGCGAAGCCCGCGCCCTTCACGCCCGAGGACCTCGAGCGCATCGAAGCCAGGATGCGCGAGCTGGCGAAGCAGGACCTGCCCTTCGCTCGCGAGGAGATGGCGCGCGACAAGGCGATCCGCTTCTTCGAGGAGCGCGGCGAGCCCTTCAAGGTCGAGATCCTGCACGGCATCGACGCGCCCACCGTCTCGTTCTACCGCCAGGGCGACTTCGTGGACCTCTGCCGCGGGCCGCACGTGGCCTCGACCGGGGCGATCCGGTTCTTCAAGCTCCTCTCGTCTTCGGGCGCCTACTGGCGTGGGAGCGAGAAGAACCCGATGCTCCAGCGGATCTACGGCACCGCGTGGCTGACCAAGGAAGAGCTGGACCAGTACCTCTGGCGGCTCGAAGAGGCCAAGAAACGCGACCACCGCAAGCTCGGACGCGAGCTCGACCTCTTCGAGTTCCACGACATCTCGCCGGGCGCCGCCTTCTGGCTGCCGGGCGGGATGGTCCTGGTCCGCGAGCTGGAGAAGTTCGCGCGCGAGTCCCTGGATGCCCGGGGCTACCAGGAGATCTCGACGCCGATGCTCGTGAACAAGAAGCTGTGGGAGCAATCGGGACACTGGGACCACTACCAGGACAACATGTTCAAGGTCGAGGTCGAGGACGAGACCTTCAGCCTGAAGCCGATGAACTGCCCCGAGTCGACGTACGTGTACCGTCGGACGGTGCGGTCGTACCGCGACCTGCCGATCCGGTACTCCGAGATGGGCCGCTGCCACCGCAACGAGCGCTCGGGCACGCTCACGGGCCTGATCCGCGTGCGGCAGTTCACCCAGGACGACGCGCACATTTATTGCCGCCCGGACCAGCTCCAGGCGGAGATCACGGACCTGCTGGACCTCGTGCGCGAGTGGTACGGGACCTTCGGTCTCCGGCCGTCGTACCGTCTCTCGACGCGTCCGGCCGACAAGCTCGGCACGGAGCAGCAGTGGGACCAGGCCGAGGACGGCCTCTACGAGGCGCTGCGCGCGAACGGTCTCGCCTACGACCAGGACAAGGGAGGTGGGGCCTTCTACGGGCCGAAGATCGATATCGACGTCGAGGACACGCTGGCGCGGCAGTGGCAGCTCGCCACGATCCAGGTGGATTTGACGATGCTGCCCGAGCGCATGGGGTGCGAGTACATCGACACCGACGGCCAGCCCAAGCGGCCGGTGGTGATCCACCGCGCCATCTTCGGCTCCTACGAGCGCTTCATCGCCATCCTGACCGAGCACTTCGCCGGCGCCTTCCCGACGTGGCTCGCGCCCGTGCAGGCGCGCGTCCTGCCCGTGAGCGAGAAGCACGCCGAGTACGCCAAGGCCGTGTACGCGCGGCTGCGCGCGGCCCGGATCCGCGCTCACCTCGACGACCGCAACGAGAAGCTCGGCTACCGCATCCGCGAGGCGCAGGTGCACAAGGTGCCCTACACGCTGGTGGTCGGTGAGCGCGAGGCGCAGCAGGACACGGCGAGCCTGCGTCCCCGCGGCAGCGACCAGTCGGCCGTGTTGCCCATGAACGAGATCCTTGCCGCGTTGGCCGCCGAGATCGGCGGCCGTTCCGCCACCCTCACCGTGGGCCGCTCAGGTTGAGCGCCGCCCGCAGCTAGGAGCCACGCCCATACAGTCCAAGGAGATCCGCATCAACGAGGGCATTCGCGTTCGGGAGGTCCGCGTGGTCAGCGCCGACGGCGAGCAGCTGGGGGTTCTGCCCATCGCGCAGGCGCTGGAGCTGGCGCGGCAGGGGGAGATGGATCTCGTCGAGGTGGCGGCCGAGGCGGCGCCCCCCGTGTGCCGGATCATGGACTTCGGGAAGTACAAGTACATGCAGGCGCGCCGCCAGAAGGACGCGCGGAAGAAGCAGACGACGATCCAGGTGAAGGAGGTCAAGCTCGGGCCCAAGACGGACACTCACGATTTCGATTTCAAGGCGAAGCACGTGAGGCGCTTCCTTGAAGAAGGCAACAAGGCCAAGGTGACCGTGCGCTTCAAGGGACGCGAGATGGCCCATACGGAGCTTGGGTGGAAGATGCTGAACAAGATGACGGAGATCATGGCCGACATGGCGATCATCGAGAGCCACCCTCGGATGGAAGGGCGCATGCTCTCCATGATCCTGTCGCCGAAGCCACACTAAGACCCCCTCACCCTGCCCTCTCCCCAGAGGGGCGAGGGGGATAGGGAGGAAAGGCTCATTATGCCGAAGATGAAGACGAAGCAGGCCGCGGCCAAGCGCCTCAAGGTGACGGGGACCGGCAAGCTCATGGGCAGGAGCGGATGGAAGCGGCACCTCTTGGAAGCCAAGAGCCCCAAGCGGCGGCGCAAGCTTCGCGGGCCGAGGTTGATCGCTAAAGCGGACGTGCCGAGACTCAAGCGGCTCGTCCCGTACCTATAAGAGCAGGAAGGAGACACTTACATGCCACGGGCAAAGGGCGGGTCCAAGACCCGCCAGCGCAGGAAGAAGGTGCTCAAGCAGGCCAAGGGTTATTTCGGCGGGCGCCGCAAGCTCTACCGCACGGCCGCCGAGACGGTGCTCCGCGCCGGGGCCTTCGCCTACAAGGGCCGCAAGCAGAAGAAGCGCCGCGCGCGCGCACTCTGGATCATCCGCGTCAACGCCGCGTGCCGGCAGGTGGGTCTCTCCTACTCGGTCTTCATGGCCGGGCTCAAGAAGGCCGGCATCACGCTCGACCGCAAGATCCTGGCCGAGCTCGCCGTCTCGGATCCGCCCGCCTTCGCGAAGCTCGCGTCGATCGTCGCCGCCCAGCGGGGCTGAGCAGGGTGGCAGGGGACCCGCGGGTCCAGGAAATCCTCGACCGGGCCCTGGCGGATGTCGCCGGGGCCCGATCCACGTCCGCCCTCGAGCAGCTGCGCGTCCGCGTGCTCGGGCGCTCCGGCGAGCTGACGGCGCTTCTGCGCGGGCTCGGCAAGATCGCCGCCGCCGAGCGCCCGCGGGTCGGCCAGGAGGCCAACCGCGCCAAGGAGCGGATCGAGGAGGGGCTCGCCGCCAGGCTCGAGGCGCTCAAGCCCGAGGAGCACCGCCAGTTGCTCGCCTCCCGGCGCGTGGACCTGACGCTGCCTGGGCGCGCTACACGGCCGGGCGCCGTGCACCCGATCATCCGCGTCCAGGACGAGATCATCGGGATCTTCGAGGGGCTCGGATTCTCCGTGGCCGAGGGGCCCGAGGTCGAGAGCGACTACTACAACTTCGCGGCGCTCAACTTCCCCGACGACCACCCCGCGCGCGACATGCAGGACACCTTCCACCTGTCGGCGGACACGCTGCTCCGCACGCACACCTCGCCGGTGCAGATCCGGACCATGAAGGCGCAGCCGCCACCGGTGCGCGTCATCTGCCCGGGCAAAACGTACCGCCGTGACGCCGACAACACGCATTCCCCGATGTTCCACCAGGTGGAGGGCCTGGCGGTGGACGCCAATATCTCCATGGGCGATCTCAAGGGCACGCTCGAGCTCTTCGCCCGCGAGATGTTCGGCCCGGGCGCCGCTATTCGCTTCCGCCCGTCCTTCTTCCCGTTCACGGAGCCCTCGGCGGAGGCGGACGTCCGCTGCTTCGCCTGCGCGGGCGCCGGGTGCCGCGTCTGCTCGCAGTCGGGCTGGCTCGAGATCCTTGGCTCGGGCATGGTGCATCCCAACGTGCTGCGCAATGTGGGCTATGACACCGAGCAGGTGACGGGCTGGGCCTTCGGCATGGGCGTCGAGCGGGTGGCCATGCTGAAGTACGGGATCGACGACATCCGCCTCTTCTTCGAGAACGACATGCGCTTCCTCGGACAGTTCGCCCCGTGAGGATCTCCCACCGCTGGCTGCTCGAGTTCGTCGAGACGGACCTCCCGCCCGCCGCGATCGCCGACCGCCTGGTCAACGCCGGCATCGAGGTGCCCTCCGTCTCGCCGCTCGTCGAGGGGCTCTCGGGCGTGGTCGTCGGTGAGATCGAGGCGATCGAGAAAGACCTGGGCGTCACACCCGCCGGCCACCACAATCGCCTCTGCCGGGTCGCGCTGCCCGACAAGAAATTCTCGGTGATCTGCGGCGCGCCCAATGCCGCGCCCGGCCTGCGCACGGCTTTCGCCCCTCCGGGGGCGACGCTGCCGGCCAGCGCCGCTTTTCCCGGTGGACGCGCCATCAAGGCCGCGAAGATCCGCGGCACGGTCTCCGACGGGATGCTCTGTTCCGAGCTGGAGCTCGGCATCGGCCAGGACGGCTCGGGCATCCTCGAGCTGCCCGCCGACGCGCCGCTCGGCGCCCCGCTCATCCAGTACCTGGGCCTCGACGATGCCATCCTCGAGATCGAAATCACGCCGAACCGCCCTGACGCGCTCAGCATCGTCGGCGTCGCGCGGGAAGTCGCGGCGCTCACGGGCGCGCCCTTCCGCTTCCCGCAGATCGCGGTCAAGGAAGGGGAGACCGAGGCCGGCTCGCTCGCGACGGTCGAGATCCTCGACCCCGACCTCTGCCCGCGCTACGCGGCGCGCGTCATCACCGGCCTCACGGTCAAGCCTTCGCCGCCGTGGCTCGCCCAGCGGCTCCGCGCGGTGGGCCTGCGCCCCATCAACAACCTCGTGGACGTGACCAACTACGTCCTCTGGGAGCTGGGCCAGCCGCTCCACGCCTTCGACTACGCCACCATCTCCCAGCACGCGATCGTGGTGCGGCGGGCGCGGCCGGGCGAGCGGCTCCGGACGCTCGACGGGCAGGACAGAGCGCTCGAGCCCGACATGTTGATGATCTGCGATCCCGAGCGCGCCGTTGCCATCGGCGGCGTCATGGGCGGCGGCAACACGGAAGTGACGGCGGCCACGACGACGGTGCTGCTCGAGAGCGCCTACTTCAACCCCGGCTCCGTCCGCCGGACGGCGCGCGCGCTCGGCCTGCACACCGATGCCGCGTACCGCTTCGAGCGCGGCGCCGACATCGAAGGGCTCCGCGAGGCCCTCGACCGCGCCGCCCAGCTCATGGCCGACCTCGGCGGCGGCACCGTCGCCAAGGGCGTCGTCGATGTCTACCCGGGGCCGAAGCCCCGCCCGCGCATCGCGCTTCGCCGCTCGCGCATCGAGCGGCTCATCGGCGCCTGCCCGACTCACGAAGACGTCGTGAAGATCCTTCAGGGGCTGGGCTTCGCCGTGGACGACTCGGGGATCGCGCTCCAGGTGGTGGTGCCGAGCTTCCGGCGCGACATTGCCCAGGAGGACGACCTGGTCGAGGAGATCATCCGCGTCTGGGGCTACGACAAGATCCCCTCGACGCTGTCGAGGGGCAGCCAGCTCCAGCCCGTGACGCGCCCCGCCGATCTCACGCTCTCTCGCGGCGTGACGGCCGCGCTGACCGCGGCGGGCCTCTACCAGGCCGTCACGTATGCCTTCGTCGATCCCGGGCGCCTCGCGGCGATGGGTTGGAGCGCGCCCGAGGCCCTGATCGCGCTCCAGAACCCGATCTCCGTCGAGCGCTCCGTCCTGCGCCCGTCGTTGGCCCCGGGGCTCCTCGAGGTGGTCGCGCTCAACGGCAGCCGCCAGATTCCCGACGTGCGCGTGTTCGAGATCGGCCAGACCTTCGCTCCCCATCGGGATGAAGACGGAGATTGTCCCGCCCACGAAGAGCTCTGGGTCGCTGTGGTGATGACGGGGCAGCGCGCGACCCGCGCCTGGCACGCGGGCCGTGAGCGCGCGGACGTCTACGACGCGAAGGGCGCCGCCGAGCTGGTCGTGGGCGCCGCGGGAGTGGGCGAGGCGGGCGTCACGCCGTATGCGCCCGGCAAGGGCCCGCGCTACCTTGAGGAGGGCCGCGCTGCGGCGCTCACCGCCGGCGGCCGCGAGATCGGCTGGTTCGGCGAGGTCGCGCTCCACGTGCGCGAGGCCTTCGACCTGCCGGCGCCCATCTTCCTCGCCGAAGTGTCGCTGACCGCGCTGCTCGCCCTGCCGCGTCGCGAGATCCGCTACGAGCCGCTGCCGCGCTTCCCGGCCGTCCAGCGGGACCTCGCCGTCGTCGTCCAGGCCGAGGTGACGGCGGGGCAGGTCGAGGCCGCGATCCGCGCGATGAAGCTGCCGCTCCTGTCGCGGATCACGCTCTTCGACGTCTACGAGGGCGGCCAGGTCGGCGCCGGCAAGCGGAGCCTCGCCTGGAGCCTGACCTTCCAGGCGGCCGACCGCACGCTCACCGACAAGGAAGTCAATGATCTCCACGCCAAGATCGTCGCCGAGGTCGGCCGCCGCTTCGCGGCCGAGATCAGGGGGGTGTCATGACCGAGCCGCTCGGGGAGCGACTGGAGGAGCTCGAGAAGGCCGTCAGGCGCGCGGCGGAGGTCATCGCGACGCTCCGCAAGGAGCGCGACACTCTCGCGTCCAGGGCGGGGGCGGGCGACGCCGACCGCGCCGAGCTTCAGCGCCTGCGCCAGGAGCGCAAGGAGACGCTGTCGCAGGTCAACGCCATGCTCAAGGAAATGGAGAAGCTCGACCTATGAGCGAGATGCAGCGGGTCGAGGTCGAGATCCTCGGGCAGAAGTACACGATCAGGAGCGAGGCCGATCCGAAGTACGTCCGCGACCTTGCGGCCTACGTCGAGAAACGCGTCAAGAGCGTGGAAGGACAGATGCGTGGCCAGGACCCGGTCAAGGCGCTGGCGCTGGCGGGCCTGTATATCGCCGACGAGCTGTTCCGTGCCCGCGAGGAGCTGTCCACGTTCGAGGGCGACCTGCCCAAGCGCATCGGCGCGATGGTGGACCTGCTGGAGGCGATCGTCCCCGCCAAGGGCCAACGGTAGGTATCGCTTGACTTGCCTGAGGCAAGGGGGGTACACAGGGGAAGCCCTGCGCTGTTTGTGATGTCGGGGGGGAGTTTCAACCTCGATACACATGAGGACGCCGCTCAAGAGGGTGGTGCGCATGCCCCTCACACGAGGGGAAGCCTGAAGCCCTCCATTTTGGCGCCCACCTGGCTTGCCAGGTTCGAAACACCGTCGGCACACGGCAGAGGCGGGGCGCCTCCTTCGTTGACTTTCCTTCCGCAAAGAGCTTATACTTCCGATGATTTTTCGCTGTCGCGAAGGTCCTGATCGTCCTTATTAAATCCGGGGCTGTCCCCGGTTGGAGATAGCAATGGACGTCAAGCTTGTTCTGATCGTCCTGGTTCCGCTCGTCGCCCTCCTGGCACTCTTCGTCGGCTACATGGCGCACAAGCTCGCCATCGCCCGTACCCTCGGCGACGCCGAGACTCGCGCCAAGCGCATCCTCGACGACGCCCAGCGCGCCGTGGAGCAGGCGCGCGCGGAGGCCGAAGTCAAGTTCCGCGAGGGCGAGGCCCGCATCCGCGCCGTCGAGCTCGAGGCCAAGGAGACGGCGCTCAAGGCGCGTAGCGAGCTCGAGCAGGAGACGCGCGCGCGCCAGAAAGAGATCCAGGAGGTCGAGCGCCGCGTGGTCCAGCAGGAAGAGCAGCTGGCCCGTCAGCTCGACCAGCTCGGCCGGCGCGAGAGCGAGATGCAGTCCCGCGATCGCGCGCTGGGCGAAAGGGACAAGGGCATTGCCACGAAAGAGGCGCAGCTGAATTCCGCGCTCGATGACCAGCGGAGGAAGCTCGAGGGCATCGCCGGTCTCACCGCGGAAGAGGCCAAGCGGCAGCTCATGGCCCAGGTCGAGGTCGAGTGCCGCCGCGAGGCCCAGCTCCTCGGCATGCGGCTCGAGGAAGAGGCGAAGGAGACCGCCCAGGTCAAGGCGAGGGAAGTCCTGGCCACGACGATCCAGCGGCTGGCGCCCGACTACACGGTCGAGACCTCGGTGTCCATCGTGAACCTGCCGTCGGACGACATGAAGGGGCGCATCATCGGCCGCGAGGGGCGAAACATTCGCGCGCTCGAGCTGCACACGGGCGTGGACCTGATCGTCGACGACACGCCTGAGGCCGTCCTCATCTCCGCCTACGACCCGTATCGCCGGGAGATCGCGAAGCTGGCGCTCCAGAAGCTGATCGCCGACGGGCGGATTCATCCAGCGCGCATCGAGGAGGTCGTCGAGAAGGTCAAGAAGGAGATGGAGGAGCAGCTCAAGGAAGAGGGCGAGAAGGCCTGCTTCGAGGTGGGCGTCCACGGCCTGCACCCCGAGCTCGTCAAGCTCGTGGGGCGCATGAAGTACCGGACCTCCTACGGGCAGAACTGCCTCCAGCACTCGAAAGAAGTCGCCTGGCTCGCGGGCATGATGGCGGCCGAGATCAAGGCCGACGTCAAGCTGGCCAAGCGCATGGGGCTGCTCCACGACATCGGCAAGGCGCTCACGCACGAGCAGGAGGGCAGCCACCCGGAGCTCAGCCTGCAGGTGCTGACCAAGTACGGCGAGTCGCCGCAGATCATCAACGCCGCGCTCTGCGGCCACGAGAACGTCGAGCCCGAGACCATCGAGGCGGTGCTGACCGAGGCGGCCGACGGCATCTCCGCGGCCCGGCCCGGCGCGCGCCGTGACGTCCTCGAGAGCTACATCAAGCGCCTGGCCAAGCTTGAGGAGATCGCCATGTCCTACAAGGGCGTGGAGATGTGCTACGCGATCCAGGCCGGGCGCGAGCTCCGCGTCATGACCAAGTCCGAACAGATCTCCGACCTCGACGCCCACCAGCTGGCCAAGGACATCTCCAAGCGCATCGAGGCCGAGATGCAGTACCCCGGCCACATCAAGGTCATCGTCATCCGCGAGACGCGCGCGGTGGAAGTGGCGAAGTGAAGCGCCCAAGGAGGATGACTCTGGCGGCGACGCGGATGCTCAATGCGGTGGGGGGGTCTGGGGGAGGAGCGGCGCCGCTCCCCCCCAGGACCAGATAGACCCTTGGCCAAGCCGCTCACCATCCTCTGCGTCGGCGACGTCTTCGGAGAGCCGGGGCGCAAGGCTGTGCACGCGCTCCTCCCGCGCCTCCGCAAGCAGTACGAGGCCGACCTGGCCGTCGTCAACGTGGAGAATGCCGCGGCCGGCTTCGGGGTCACGCCGTTGATCGCGCGGACGTTCCTCGAGCACGGCGTGGACGTGATGACCTCCGGCAACCACATCTGGGACAAGAAGGAGATCATCGAGTACATCGCCAAGGAGAACCTCCTGCTCCGCCCGGCGAACTTCCCTGTTGGCACCCCGGGTGTCGGCCACGTCACCGTCAAAGCCGGCCCGCACAAGGTCGCGGTGCTGAACCTGATGGGACGGGTGTTCATGCTGCCGATCGACTGCCCGTTCCAGAAGGCCGACGAGCTCGTGGCCGAGCTCCGCAAGGACACGCCGGTGATCCTCGTGGACATGCACGCGGAGGCGACGAGCGAGTCGCAGGCCATGGGCTGGTATCTCGACGGGCGGGTCAGCGCCGTGGTCGGCACGCACCGGCACGTGCAGACCGCGGACGAGCGCGTGCTGCCGAAGGGCACCGCCTACATCACCGACCTCGGCATGACGGGCCCGACCGACTCCGTCATCGGCGTGGACAAGGACCTGGCGCTCCAGCGCTTCCTCTCGCAGATGCCGAATCGCTTCGAGCCCGCCAAGGGCCCCGTCGCCCTCCACGGCGTCGTGATCCGGATCGACCCCGACACGGGCCGGGGGCTGTCCATCGAGCGGCTGCGCGTCCCTCTCCCCGACTAAGGCCGGTGCAGATCCTCGAGGGCAAGGCGGTCGCGGCGAAGGTCCTGGCCGAGGTCAAGGCCGGCGTCGCCGCCCTCACAGCCAGGACCGGCGTCCAGCCGACGCTCGCGGTCATCCTGGTCGGCGAAGACCCCGCGTCGCAGATCTACGTTCGCAACAAGAAGCGCGCGGCCGACGACGTCGGTATCGCCTCGCGCGACTTCCTCTTCCCCGCCGGCTGCTCCCAGGCGGAGCTGTCCGAGACGATCCGGAAGATCAACGCGGATCCGTCCGTCCACGGCATCCTCCTCCAGCTGCCGCTGCCCAAGGGGCTGGACGAGAACGAAGCCGTCAATGCCATCGCCCCCGCCAAGGACGCCGACGGTCTGCACCCAATGAGCCTGGGCAACCTGCTGGCGGGCAAGCCCTCCATGGTCCCGTGCACGCCCGCCGGCTGCATCGAGATCCTGGATCATTACGGCATTCCGCTCGAGGGCGCCGAGGCCGTCGTGGTCGGGCGCTCGCGTCTTGTCGGCAAGCCGCTGGCCCAGCTGCTGCTCGCGCGCAATGCGACGGTGACCATGTGCCATACGCGCACGCGCGACCTCGCCGAGCACTGCCGCCGCGCCGACGTCCTCTGCGTGGCCGCCGGCAGGCCGCGATTCATCACCGGCGACATGGTGAAGGAGGGCGCCGTCGTCATCGACGTCGGCGTCAACCGCCTCGACACCGGCAAGCTCGCCGGCGACGTGGATTTCGACTCCGCCTCGAAGCGGGCGCGCGCCATCACCCCCGTGCCGGGCGGCGTCGGCCTGATGACCGTGGCCATGCTCATGAAGAACACCCTCCTCGCGGCCACGCGCCAACTGGGTGTCTCGTGACCGCTCTCCGCCCCTCACCTCTCTGCCCCTCACCTCTCCGCCCCTCACCTCTCCGCCCCTCACCCTACCCTCTCCCCAAAGGGGAGAGGGGTTCGGAACGGGCCATCGGGGCAGGGGTGGGGATCACCAGAGTCCCCCTCTCCCCCATCGGGGGAGAGGGCAGGGTGAGGGGGCAGGTTCGCGAGCATCTGCGTTGCTACGCGCGTCGACTTCGACGCGACCAGACGGATGCGGAGAGGAAGTTGTGGTCGCGGCTTCGTGATCGCCGACTCTGCGGTGCGAGATTCCGCCGCCAGCATCCCATCGGTCCCTTCATCGCAGATTTTTGCTGCACGGAAGGCAAACTGGTTATCGAGCTCGACGGTGGCCAGCACGCGCTGCGGCTGCGTGAAGATCAGGTACGTACGCAGTACATCGAGTCCCAAGGGTATCGCATCCTTCGCTTCTGGGACAACGAGGCCCTGGCAAATACGGAAGGCGTACTCCTCCGCATCGTTGAGGCGCTCGGCGCCAATGGAACTTCCCCCTCACCCTGCCCTCTCCCCAAGGGGGAGAGGGAATCCGGGAGGCCCATTCGAATGAAACCCTCTCCCCAGCGGGGAGAGGGTAGGGTGAGGGGGCTAGAGGTGAGGGGGCTGTGAGCGAGGGTGAGCGGCGGGTTTTTACGGTGTCGGAGCTGACGGTGCGGCTCAAGGCGGCGCTCGAGGAGACATGTCCGGGCGTGTGGGTCGAGGGGGAGATCTCGAACCTGCGCACGCCCGGCTCGGGCCACGCCTACTTCACGCTCAAGGACGAGGGCGCGCAGCTCTCGGCCGTCCTTTTCC